>CASFSC010000118.1 GCA_949296995.1 uncultured Alistipes sp.
GTGCAAGCACCCGCAGGCCTACTTCGAGCCCAAGAAGGAGAACTATTGATCCGCGATGCCGGCCCGTGGGCCGCAGCGTGCAAGACGAACCCCGCTTCCGGAATGGAGCGGGGTTTTCGTTGAACCGGGAGTGTTGGGAAGGGGTGTTTATTTCCGGTATGTTCTAAAAGAGCCGTGGTCAAAGATGCGTACGGAATCCAATGTAAAAGGACTTTTATCTAACCCTGTGAGCATGTCGGAGCACCATTTTGGTAAAGAGAAGCTATTCGTCTCTTTCCGGTTTGATTTTTTCAGTGAAAAAAAGAACTCTGCCGCATTGTAAGCGCCGTCTTCGTAAAACAAGGAAATGGTTTTGGCTTGGGGGTTCAACTTGGAATCCGTTGTCAAGCGATCCAACGGTGGACAGGTCATAAGTTCCAAGCCTGATTCTTTTATTTTATAAACAGCGTAATGATTTCCACCTTTGGTCTGTGCCCAATCGGAAACGAGTAATTCCCGAACACCGTCAAAGTCCACATCGAGGAGTTGAAAAGGGGTTACGTATCCAAGTTGATAGAGACCTCCACGCAGTTCTGTCTCGGGAGCCGGATAGTCAAAATAATAAACATCTCCGTTGCGATGCCCCTTGAAATTTTCGGAAAACGTGACTTCGTCCGTGTTGGAATTGTTGTATTTTTCGAAATTTACATATTGAAATGAGGTTCCGTTCTTGCTGTTCCGGAAATTCATTACGACATACCCCGTTTCGCTATGGGGATCGAATGGCATCCAGCGAGCCGTCACCTCATAACCGCAGATGAGTTTATTATATTTGAAATAAACATTGATAAAGTCATCTGTTTGGATGCTGTCCGGCAACGGAATCTGATCAAGTCTGTCGATCCAATTCGTGTCGACTTTTTTTTTAACAACTCGATCTGTTTGACTACCATTCTCCCAATTACTATCATAAGCAAATAAAAGTAAAGTAGTTAATAGCAGTATCTTCATATGTGCTGAGAATTTACTTTAATCATTGGACTCATAGCGTCGTACTGATAAATCTTTGAGATCAATTTGTCCAGACCGTATTCGTGATATGAAATCTTGTGTTTGTCGATCCGCTTTGTTTTTGTAGTCTACAAAATTAACCCATATTGAAGGCCCATAATCGCTATGTATATCACATACGGATTTAAAAGCGGTTAACGGAATTTTATGATTTGATAATGTTATATACATGATGGAATGGTAAGTTTCCATTCGTTTGAGCAGGTTGTATGATGTTACCATATTTTGTCCTAACTCTCGTTTTAGACTGTCATTCTGCTGCATTTGTTCGAACCACATTCTTTGAGTCCTTCTATATTCAGAATGATATAGTACTGTGGTCCCTGCAAATGCTACGTTTAGCATTACACAGAAAATTAATACTTTTTTCATTGGATTAAAAAATAAAGAAATATATGAGTAATAGGATGATGAGAATGGCAATAATGTAACAGCCTCTATTTGTTGTGGCAATGTTTGCTCTTTGTTTTGCATCGTGAATATCAAGGTTCAATATATCTTCCATTTCTTGATATACCTTCAACCAAATCATATCGTCAGGAGTCCCCCAATATTGTATTTTATATTTCTCGAATTTTTCCATCTCAATCTCCAAATACTCAATTAGCCGATTGGCAATATTCGTAAGATCTAGTTTTTCAATCTTCGTTTTGGAGGCCATGAAATCAACTGAATATGGATCGTCGAAATAGAGTGAAATATATCGTGTTAAATCATTGGTATCCCATGTCGGAAGTTTCAGGGAATTACAATAATACCGGATTCTAATTGTCTTTTTATCGTCCATTTGTCAAAAGTTTTTGAATATCACGATTCATTATGTCGACGATTTCATTTTGATCCATGTTAGAAGGAAAACACCATTTCTTTTCGTGTTTGCCAAAGAAAAGACTCTCTGATAAATAGGAAATATCTATATTGTCCCATCCTGTATCTTTAATTTTGAAAATAGTTTTGCCTCCCATGTTGGCAATGCCCCATGCAACAGTTGAAGAGGTTTCCTTGAATATGACAGCGCGTCCCTCATTGGATAATCGTTGAATGATGATTGCATACTTTTGCCGTAAGAGGGCTTTGGACTTGGAATTTCCAAATAAAAAATCGAACATGACATTTTGTTTTTCGCCCGTACCCCGGCGGTTAATAAAAAAGAAAAGCGTGGTACCGTCAACTTATCCTATCTAACGGGCTCTGGTAAACCTTGCAGTAAAATAAGCAACGATCCACGCCGATACATCGTAGGCGTGAAAAAACTCGTCGGCCTATTCTCCTGCTTGAAATTTACCAGACTTCG
>CASFSC010000119.1 GCA_949296995.1 uncultured Alistipes sp.
CTTTGTTTGTATATACTTCCTGCCTGGCCGTTTACATATGTTTCATTGTCGTAATTGTCCAGTACCTGAAGCTCATATTTGCCCTGCATGAAAATCCCGCTGTTGCCGCGTCCTTGGCTAGTGCCTTTTACTACGGATGGAGAACGCCATTCGATGTGGAGTTGGAAATCACCGAAATTCTTTTTCGTACGTATTTCCCCTGTTTTGGGTTTTACCGTCATCGCTCCGTCGGCAACATCCCATTTTACTGCACTTCCGTCATTGTGTTCCCACTCGGAGGTGTTCTGTCCATCAAACAATACTATCGCATCCGATGGAGGTGGAACCAATCTGTCCATGTCGGCAGGGGTTACTATTTCCGGTTGCGGAGTCCAAAATTCTGTCATTTCTGGAACCATTGGAGGAGGTGTTGGATAATTTTTATCTTGAGCCTGAGCAGAAATAAGACATAAAAACGCAGCCGAAATTGTTACATATATTTTGTTCATGATATTTTGTTAAATAATTGAATGTGTGTTACTATGATTCTGTTTATGTTTAATGAATAAAATTATGCTTTTTTATTTGGAGGAGGTGCCTGTCCTGCTTTAGGTGCTACGAATTTCTTTTCGAAATCCTTAATGTTGCCTAAATGCAACTCAGGCAGCATCAATGACAGATCGGATGCCATGAAATCATCATATTTCAGCTCTTTACCAGTATAAGCCGATTCACGTGCCATGGCACATGTCAGAGAAGAAATAACTGTTGTTTCTGCCTGTGGAACGATATTGCCTGAACGTATTTGGTTAACCATGTCCATGTGTTCCAGAACGTATGGGTCATTCTGTTTGTATTTGGCATTTTGTGCATCGTAATCATATTTCCAGATAATATTGTCGTTCAGATCGCGAATACTCATATCCTTACTTGTCCAATATCCTTCGGTTCCGTAGATTGTTTCACTTACATCGTTTGCACAATCATCGATCTGGCGGGCTTGTGCATTTACGCGGACATTGCCTTCATATAACAGATCCAAGCAGAAATTGTCATATATATCGCCTGTTTTGCGTTGCAGCTGACTACCCATTGCAACCACTGAGATAGGTTTTAGGTGAGAGAACCATTGGAATACATCGACGTTGTGAACCAACTGGTCGATTACGTGGTCACCGCACAGCCAGTTCCAGCTGAAGAAGTCGCGTAACATATATTCCATATCGGTCCACCCCGGTTGACGATCACGATAACCCATATGTCCCTGGTTCCATTTTACTACGGCATTTGTTATTCTACCTATTGCGCCTTCACGTACGCGACGATAACATTCGTTATAGTCGCGGTTATGGTGACGCTGGGTTCCGGTCATTATTACCAAATTTTTGTCTTGAGCCTGTTTTATGGCTGCCAACATGGTCCTGCAACCTACAGGGTCGATACCTGCCGGCTTTTCACAAAATACATGTTTTCCGCATTCGATTGCATATTTAGTGTGCGGGGCATGGAATATGGAAGGTGTTGCTATCAATACGAGATCTATTTCAGGATCTTCACAAACCTTTTTGTAGGCTTCGAATCCATAATATATTTTGTCATCAGAAACATCTGTGCCCTGTCTCTCTTTCAATCGTTTGCGCAGGTCTTCAAGCCTGTCGGGAAATATATCTGCCATTGCAACGATGGACAGTCCATCTCCTGAATCCAAAAAATTGAATGCTGCGCCACCACCGCGGCTTCCGCATCCGATTATACCTGCTTTGATTGGTTTCCCGTCTATGGCCTTGTCGCCTAACTCAGGGTAATATGGCGCTATGGCTGATTCCAAAGGCGTTTTTTTGTTTTTAGCGTTGCCACTACATGAGGTGAACAATCCACCCATGCTCATCGCACCTACGGTTCCAGCGCCTATTAAAGCCGATTGCGCGAGAAATTCTCGTCTCGAAATTTTACTTTTAGTCATAGTAAGGTTGTATTTTAAGTTAGTTGTTTATTCTATTTTTCAAATCCTGCGTCGAATGCTATGGTGGAAGGTTTGAAATCTATTCTTTTGACAAATTCAAGTGATTCCGATGCTCCGTGTTCGCGATCCATTCCACTGTCTTCCCATTCTACTGAAAGAGGACCTTGATAATTGATGCGGTTCAATGCCCGAATGATCTCTTCGAAATTTATTTTGCCACGGCCCATACTGCGGAAATCCCAAAAACGTTCCACATCTCCGAATGGGAGGTGACCGCCAAAGACTCCTGCACGCATAGGTTTATCCGACCACCATACGTCTTTCATGTGTACGTGGAATATGCGGTCGGCAAATGTATATATGAATTCTACGTAATCCACACCCTGATAACCCATGTGGCTTGGATCGTAATTGAACCCGAAAGCAGGGTGATAATCGACTGCTTCGAGTGCACGTTTGGCCGATGATATGTCGAATGCTATTTCTGTCGGATGTGCCTCGAGTGCAAATTTGACCCCTATTTTCTGATAAGCATCCAAAATTGGACGGAAGCGGCGTGCAAATTCATCGAATCCTGCCTGAACGTCATCTTGTGAAATCGGTGGGAAAGCGTATAGCATATGCCATATGGGGCTTCCTGTGAATCCTACTATTGTATTTACTCCCAGCATTTTTGCAGCTTCACCCATTTTTATCATTTCTGCCGTTGCCCGTTGACGTACGCCTTCCGGATCTCCGTCTCCCCATATGCGTGGAGACAGGATGTTTTTATGGCGCTGATCGATAGGGTCGCATACGCATTGTCCGAGAGGATGATTGGATACGGTATACAGTTCGAGTCCGTATTTTTTCAAAGTGGACAATATGTAGTCGCAATGTTTCTGGCTCAAAATGTCCAAATTGAGGTGATTGTCATTGCATGCCAGTTCCAGACCGTCGTACCCCATTTCTTTTGCTTTCTGGCAAATGGTTTCAAGAGTCATGTCTGCCCATTGGGCCGTATATAATGTTACTTTGCGTGCCATAATCGTAATGTTTTTATTTTATCCACTTTATCCATTTCTTATTCTCTTCGTAACCCGATGTTACTACGGTTTCGATAAACTGCATTCCCCTGACTCCGTCATTTACATCAGGAAAGTCGAGACAGGAAGCCTCAGGTGTGCGACCGTCACGTTTGGCCATGACCGTTCTTGCAAAGTTGAGATAGATATTGGCAAATGCTTCAATATATCCTTCGGGATGTCCTCCGGGTGTACGTGTGTTCGCTTTGGCTGCAGATCCCATGTAGGCGTTACCGACCCGTACTACTTCCATAGGACGGTCAACCCATTTTACAAACAAAGTGTTGGGTTCTTCCTGTTTCCATTCTATTCCGCCTTTTTCGCCGTAAATACGTATCTTGAGCGAATTTTCATCTCCTACGGCAACCTGTGAGGCTATAAGTACGCCTCGTGCACCGTTGTCGAAACGCAATAAGGCTGCTCCATCATCATCAAGAGCACGCCCTGGAACGAATGTCGTAATATCGGCACACATCTCTGTGCATTTAAGTCCCGATATGTATTCTGCCAAATGCAGTGCATGAGTTCCTATGTCGCCCATGCAACCTGCCTTACCTGAACGTTTGGGATCGGTCCTCCAACCGGCATTGCTGCCTGGATTGAGTTCTACGCGTGATGAAAGCCAACCCTGAGGGTATTCAGTGTAAATTTTGCGGATAGTCCCTAATTCCCCTTTGGCAATACGTTCTTTGGCCTCTTTAACTGCAGGATAACCTGAGTAGGTATGGGTTAATGCAAGAGTACGACCTGTCTGATCAACTTTTTCTTTAAGTTTTTTAGCCTCTTCGAGGGTAAAGGTCATCGGTTTTTCTATGACAACGTCGAATCCTTTGTCCAACGCCATCATGGCAGGTCCGAAATGTGATACGTTAGGGGTTACGATCGATATGAAATCCATGCGTTCTCCTTCGGGAAGCATCGCCTCCTTTTCGATCATTTCTGAATAGGAAAAATAAATTCGGTCTTCAGGCAGGAAATATTCTTTTCCTGATGCAAGCGAAATATCGGGATGAGAGCTGAAACATCCGCAAACCAATTCTATGTGGTTGTCCATGAGTGCTGCCGCACGGTGAACGGCTCCGATGAAAGCATTATTGCCTCCGCCTACCATCCCCATCCTAAGTTTTCGGTTCATAATATATTTAGGTTTAGGTTATAATTGGCTAGTATAGTTGAAGTTAATCCTTCGGTTTGTGAAGTTACATAAATTTTTCTGAAATTTCTAAAAGAGATATCAAAATACGCTAACTGTTTTATGTTGACATTTTTCAGGTCTGAAAGAATACAATAGGGGGTGAGTGTTATATGTATCTGTAATTTAAGTGGCAGATATACAGATAAATATTTAAGTGAGAAATATGATGATTGAACTATTTGTCTCGTGCAAACCAGTCGGCAACGGCATCGGCGGAACGTTCTCCGTCCACAGCGGCCGAAATTATGCCTCCTGCATAACCTGCCCCCTCGCCGGAAGGAAATAGACCTTCAATTTGCGGATGCATGAGAGTATCGACATTACGGGGTATTCTTACGGGAGATGAAGTGCGTGATTCGACTCCCAATATCAAGGCTTCGTTTGTAATAAATCCTTTCATTTTTTTGTCGAATGCGACAAATCCTCCGCGTAAGGCATCTCCTATGAAACGGGGAAGCCATTTATGCATGGGGGTGGGAATGACTCCCGGAATGTATGATGTTTTGGGAAGAGTTTGTGATTCTACACCTTTTACAAAATCGGATAATCTTTGGGCTGGAGCTGTTTGGTGGCTTTGGACCTGATCGTATGCCAATCGTTCCAAATATTGTTGGTAATGCATGCCTGCGAGAATTCCATATTTTGGCTTAAGATGGGCGAAATCACTTAATCTTATTTCGGTAACTATTCCTGAATTGGCAAATATGCTGTTTCGTCCGCTCGGGGACATCCCGTTTACGACAGATTCACCTTCTGCCGTCATGGCAGGCACTATGAAACCACCTGGGCACATGCAAAAAGAGTAGACCCCACGCCCGTTGATTTGACTTACAAGGGTGTAGGCTGCTGCCGGTAAATATTCGCCTCGTTCTGGCATGTGGTATTGAATGGAATCTATCAATGCTTGAGGATGTTCAACTCTGACACCCATTGCAAACGGTTTTTCTTCCAATGCCACTCCCTGCCGATGCAGTATTTCATATATGTCACGTGCCGAATGTCCTGTTGCAAGTATTACAGCAACCCCTTCTATGTTATTGCCATTGGATACAACTCCTTTTACTTTTTCATCTTTAATAATGAAATCGGTAACTTTCGATTCGAAAATTATTTCTCCTCCGCAATCGATTATCGTTTTGCGCATAGCCGCAATTATTCTTGGGAGGCGGTCTGTGCCTATATGCGGGTGTGCATCGTATAGAATGGATTCATCGGCTCCGTGAAAACGGAAAACTTCGAGCGCTTTACGATAATCGCCCCTTTTTTTTGAGCGTGTGAAAAGTTTACCGTCAGAATATGTGCCTGCACCCCCTTCTCCGAAAGAATAGTTCGAATCGGGATTGACAGCCCCGTTGCGATTGATTTGGGCTATGTCGCGTTTGCGTGTAGATACATCTTTGCCACGTTCCAATATTATAGGTTTCATTCCTCGTTCTATGAGACGTAAAGCAGCAAACAGACCTGCCGGACCTGAACCTATAATTACAACCGGTGTTTTTCTCTCTACTGAAGGATAGTCGAAATGTATTTCGGGAGGAGCTTGTTCCGTATCGACATATACCTGTATGCCCATATTCACTTTTATTCCTGAGCGACTTCTTGCATCTACCGAACGTCTGACAATACGTATGAAAGATATACGGGAATCCGGAATACCTATTTTTTTTGCTGCTATTGCTCGGTATAGCGCAGGAGTGGCCGATTCTTTGGGACTTAGGATAAGTGATAACTCAACAGGCATAAGTAAAGTTTTACAACGTTTTATGTGTTAATTGAGCCAAAATTACTATTTTTGTTTGTAAATAGAACCTTAATATGAGAAAACTGGTAATTATACCGACATACAACGAAATCGATAATATTGAGGCAATGATTAAAAAGGTATTTTCTCTTAAAGAACCTTTTGACCTCTTGATTATTGATGATGGCTCTCCTGACGGTACTGCCGATGTCGTAATAAAGGAACAACTCAATTATCCGGAACGGTTGCATCTTATACAGCGTAAGGGGAAACAGGGACTTGGTACTGCATATATCACCGGATTTAAATGGGCTCTCAAAAATGGATACGACTATGTTTTCGAAATGGATGCCGATTTTTCGCACAATCCCGATGATCTCGAACGTTTGTATAAAGCTACGGCCGAAGGATATGACTTGGTAATTGGTTCACGTTATGTGATGGGTGTGAATGTAGTTAACTGGCCGATGAAACGGGTGTTGCTGTCATATTATGCCTCATGGTATGTGCGATTGGTTACGGGTATGCCTATACATGATGCCACTGCAGGATTTGTATGCTATTCTGCGAAATTGCTTGACACCATGGATCTCGATGATATTAAGATGAAAGGGTACGGGTTTCAAATAGATATGAAATATGTAGCCTGGAGATTGGGTTTCAAAATAAAAGAGGTTCCTATAATATTCACTGAACGTACTCTCGGTAAATCCAAAATGAGCAAAGGAATATTTCGTGAAGCTCTGTTCGGGGTTATGAAATTGAGGTTCAGAAAAATTAAAACTAAGGTTGCCTGATGAAACGTCTGTTAATAGAGAATGGGACAATTATCAACCGTGGCCGCAGATTTGTCGGGTATATAGAGGTTGTTGGAGAACGTATAGTTGCGGTCGGAGAGGGTAAGTGCAGTTCTCGATATGATGATTTCAAGGGTGAACGGATAGATGCTTCAGGATGTTTTGTGATTCCCGGGGTGATAGATGATCAGGTGCATTTCCGTGAACCGGGAATGACCTACAAAGCGGATATACATAGTGAGTCGATTGCTGCCGTTGCCGGAGGCGTTACCTCATTTATGGATATGCCTAATACGAAACCTCCTGCAACGACACATGAACTTCTGGAGTGGAAATATGATCGTGCCGCTGAAACCTCGGTCGCCAATTATTCTTTTTATCTCGGGGCTGCTAATGATAATATAGATGCTATCCGTAAAATCGATCCCAAACGGGTTTGCGGATTGAAACTGTTCATGGGCTCATCGACAGGCAATATGCTTGTAGACGATCCGGATTCTTTGGCTGCAATATTTGCCGAATCTCCGGTAATAATAGCCACACATTGTGAAGATGAGGCGACGATTAAGGCAAATATGGAATATTTTCGTGCCAGGTATGGTGATGATGTAACTCCTTCGATGCATCCATTGATACGTTCGGCAGAGGCTTGTTACAGGTCATCGGCAAAGGCTGTCGAATTGGCTGATCGTTATGGGGCAAATCTGCATATCCTTCATCTCAGTACTGAAAAAGAACTCTCTTTGTTTGAAAATAAACCTTTGGAAGAGAAAAAAATAACAAATGAGGTGTGTGTACACCATTTGTGGTTTTCAGATGAGGATTATGCCGCTAAGGGCAATTTTATAAAATGGAATCCTGCTGTTAAAAGTGCAGCGGATAGAAGTGCTTTAAGAGCAGGCGTGTTAAACGGGAAAGTAGATATGATCGCTACCGATCATGCCCCTCATACATTGGAAGAGAAACGCAAACCTTATCTGAATGCTCCTTCAGGAGGGCCTTTGGTGCAACATTCGCTGGTAGCTATGTTGGAATTGAGCAAACAGGGATTGTTTCCTATCGAGAAAGTTGTAGAAAAAATGTGCCATGCTCCTGCGATACGATTCAATGTTAAGGAAAGAGGTTTTTTGGATAAAGGGAATTATGCGGATATAGTCATTGTAGATCCTCTTCATTCATGGAGAGTAAAAACAGATAATATTTTGTATAAATGTGGTTGGTCTCCTTTTGAAGGTGTTGAGTTCAGGCATAAAGTTGCATATACCATAATAAACGGTTCGGTAGTTTATGCGAATGGAGTGGTGAATAGTGATTTCAGAGGGAAACGTTTAGAGTTCGACAGATAAAGTACATTTTGGATATATTGGGCGGTTGGAAAATCAGCAATTAGGCAAATACACGATGTATTCAAAAGCAAGAAAAAATCTTATATTGATACGTACAGAAAATAATTCATTTGTTTTTAATGTGAACGATCCATGTTCTTTTATTTCCATAGTAAATACATACAAAAATAGAAGTTGATCAATATAATCCAATATTCAATGGGATATACATATGTTATCACTGGTATTTTGATGATATTTATAGAAATTATTATTAAAAGATTCCCAAATATGATTGTTGGCTATTATATTTTGAGCCAAGAGGATAAGAAGAAAATAGATATTCAAAGATTATCTTCTCTTACGCGCAATTTATTTGTTATAATTGGACTTATATTAATTGTGGGCGATTTGATAACTCGCATAGGATTTAAATATTTTAGCTCATGCTTATATGTTGTAATTCCAATCGCTGTTATAATTTATGCCTATCAAGCGCATAAATGCAATATAAAATGAAAAATGAGTTAAAGTTGACTAATGATTAAACAAGATTTTATGTTTTATACGTAATCTTATTAACTTGTTTGCTTAGTATTACATTTATAACTGATTTTATAGAAATTACATATCGCAATACTGTTCTGATATTGCGTGTAATTTTATTAAATATAGTTAATTAATAATATGAATAAATCCCGATAAGAAAATTTATTTTCTTATCGGGATTATTATTACTCGCCCTTCGTATTTGTCGGGTTTTTACTAATCCGTATTGATTGGTAAAATGTTTCGTTTTTTGTGTTCGAAAGGTTATATTGAATCTGGTCTCGTGAATCAGTTACAAGTAGTTATTTGAACGGTTGAAAGAGTGCATGAGTGTATGACGGTTTTGATGATTACTGTTCTGTAAGGAAAGTCTTACCTTATGCCGTTTTTTGTCATTTATCATACAAAACTTATCCGCATTAGTATTGATAAATTCAAAACGAATATATTGTTGTTCTATTTTTTATTCTGCCTGAACATCAATGAGTCGACAGAATATTTGCCCCCACCTAAAACTATCAGCAAACAATATATCCCTAAAAAAAGTAATGGAAGAGAGAGTGTGGCAAAAGCATCGTGCCAATGATATCTCGAAGCTATCAACATATTGAAAGCTAATATGATGGCTGCCGGTCTGGAGAAAAAACCTCCTATTAAGGCTATGGAACATACTACTTGGGCAAAAATGTTTAGAATAAGTGAAGGAACCATACCTATACCGATAGGGTCGTCAAAAAAATTTATGGAGTATTGGTCGAAATTCTGTATTTTCTTAATTCCGTATGGTAACATCATGGCTCCGGCGAATATTCGGAATATAAGAATGGTGATTGATAAACCTTTGTCTGATAGAGGTTTATTGCAGAAAATGAAATACAGTAACTTTTTCATGAGAATAAGGATTAAAATTCCAATTTGATAAATAATGTTGTTCGAAGAGTGATTTGTATGAATATTTTAACGTGTATTATACTTTGATAACTTTCTCCTAATTGTGATATATAATATGGCCGTATTGCGGTGATTACTTATACAAAAGTAATGTGCTGTAATATAATGTACAATGTTTCTTGAAAACTATTTTTATGGATGTTTTGAGAAATGTATATGGCCGTTGAGGAAAATGGAAACAAGCAGAGTGCTGAATTTGCAGCGTAAAATAATGAATTGCAAACATATGGCTGATATTTTTATCGATAACATCTATTATGTGGAAAATCTCTGAAAATTTTTGACAGAAATTATATTGAAGTTTCTGTATAGTGTAAAAGATGTAATTTATATGATTCTGAGCTAACCTTTTTTGCGTATTTTTGTGTGAACACTATGTTTTCATCCGTTTGTGAATAAAAATTTGTATGATGAAAGATAAAATAATCCGTTTTTTCCAATATATGGCCGATGCATTTAAATATGCACCCGTCGAGATATTTATTACATTGGTACTTTTTGTACATGTTGCATTGGTGAAGGAAGAGGTTATTGCGAATACACATTTCGATTGGCTGATTCCTATATTTTTTACGGTATCTTTCCTGTTGAACAAAATATGCCTGAATAAATATCTGCGTATTTTATATTATGTGTCGGCTTTTCTGTTCATTCCTTTTCTCGGTATGGATGTTCAGAGTTGGATCGGGTCTGTCGGATATGCAGTGGCCTTGATAATATGCATCTTTGCAATATTCCTGTGCGGATGGTATAAGGATAACAGAAAATTTATCCTGAATGCAATAAGGTATATTTATGATGCCGTATGGGCATTTTTTATCTCAGGTGTAGCTTTCTTGCTGATACAGGCAATATTCTATTCCATAGTTTATATCTTTAATGTAATGGAGAGCATTACAAATGATTTTTCGATATATTCTTCAATGTTGATGTTTTTTGTGGTAATGCCCCTCGTATTTTTGACTTTCAATAACCGGAAGGTAGATATGGATAATGCATACGGGAATCGAATATTCGATATATTGCAAAATTATGTATTCGTACCTGCCGTGTTGATATATACGGTTATTTTATATTTATATTTTGGGAAAATTGTTATTACATGGACTTTGCCCAAAGGGGGAATTGCTTATCTGGTATTTGCATTTACGATAATCGCTATGCTTGTTAAAGCTGCCAGATTGTTGCAGCAAAAACCAATTTGTAACTGGTTCTTCAATAATTTCAGCCTTATTTCAATTCCTGCGCTTACAATGTTTTGGATAGGGGTATGGTATAGAATCGGACAGTACGGTTTTACGGAATCTCGTGTATATTTGGCCGTGTGCGGAATTATTATGACGGTTATTTTGTTGATTTTCATTAACAGTAAAACGGGTCGTTATTTGTATGGCACATTGTTCGGAATCGTTATGTTGGTAATATTTACTTACATACCTGGGGCGACTGCTAAAGAAATAGGACTCAAGTCGCAGATTGACAGAATAAAACGTATGTCTGAACAACTCGCTTTGTGCTCTGAATCGGGAAAGTTTATAATTGAAAAAAGAAATTCATCTGATACCGTTGCGAAAGAACAGTTCCGTGCGATTTATGAATCTTTGGAATATGTCGAGAGAAATGCTGAAGATGGATTCTTAACCCAAAATTGTGGGATAGAGTCTTCGGATGATTTTGTTAAAAAGATTGTCCCTGAATCTATACAGGATTATGTGTGGTTTGGAAATGGCGATTATACCGTGGCCGCAGAAGAGGCTCCTGAAGTACAAACAATTTATTTGTCAAGTAATGCAGTGAAGGTAACCGGTTTTTCGACAGTAAAGTGTGTCCGTGAAAAATATGCTTACGAAAATGCGGTCGTAAATTCTTCTCCTTATGTTTATGAAGTGACTGATGGGGCATTGAAAGTCACTTTGAATGATAAAGAGGTTTTCAACCAAAAATTGGATGAAATTTTGGAAAAACAGTTGTCACAAGTGGGATTGTCAGCCATGGATTCTATTCCTGAACATATTTTGACAGATAACAGTGACAGACTTTTGCAATACGATGCCGACTCTCTGAAATTGATATTTTACTCTATGGATTTCGTTCGGGATCCGGGCCTCAAACTGACAGATGTATATCTCGGATTTATGCTTGGACGAAACAGTAAATGAGTATTTTATGTCATAAATTTGTGTCTTAATAAAAAATCATTACCTTTGCACTGCCTTTTTGCGGATGTGGCGTAATTGGTAGCCGCGCTAGACTTAGGATCTAGTGTCTATGACGTGGGGGTTCGAGTCCCTTCATCCGCACTCAAAAAACGAAGACCGCCGGGCAGAATGTGTGCGGCGGTCTTGTATCTTAAGTTGATCAGGAAAAACCAAAAACATATAACAGATATGAATATCGTCAGAGAAAATCTCGAAAACCTTACTTCGCTGCTTAAAGTAACTGTCAGTGAACCAGATTACAAAGAGGCCGTTGAAAAAGCTTTGCGTGAATATAAACGTAGAGCAAACGTGCCCGGTTTCCGTCCAGGAATGGTTCCTATGGGTATCATTAGAAAAATGTACGGTAAAGGAGTTGTTGCCGAAGAATCTTATCGTGCGGCTTCTAAGGCTGCATTCGATTATCTCGAAAAAGAAAAAATCGATATCGTAGGAGACATGCTTCCGAGTGATCTGCAGAAGCCTTTGGATTTTGAAAATGAAACTGATTATGAGTTCGTTTTCGAAGTCGGAATAGCACCTGAAGTGAAAATTTCTCTTGACAAAAACGATAAAGTCGAAAAATACAGCATCATCATAGATGATAAAATGCGTGAAGGATATCGTAGCAATTTCTTGCGTCGCTTTGGAAAACTGGTTGATGTTGAAGCCATTGAAAAGGATGAAGCTGTTAATGTGACATTGGAACAAGAAGGTCTGAAAGTGGAAGACGCTTATGTGGGCCTTATTAATATGACTGATGAACAGCGTGCTCCATTTATCGGTAAGAAAGTGGGAGATGTAATGGATGTGGATGTAAACGAACTTTATCCTACACCATCACAAAGAGCGGCTATACTCTCTGTTAAGGAAGAAGAACTTGAAGGTATGGACCCTAAGTTCAAACTGACAATCGTTAAGATACGTAAGTTTGCTGAACCTGAGCTGAACGAAGAATTCTTTAAAATGGCTTTCCCTGATGGAAGTATAACTGATGAAAAAGCTTTTGATGCTTATATTGAAAATCAAATAGCTAAGGATCTTGATCGTGAATCGGAATATATGTTCACTCTTGACATGCAGAAATTCTTGCTCGGTAAGGCTAACCTTAAATTGCCGGAAGAATTCCTGAAACAATGGTTGTTCACGATCAACGAAGGTAAATTTAAAATGGAAGATATAGAACGTGATTTCGGCCAGTTCCTCGATATGATGAAGTGGAATCTCGTTCAGAAACATTTTATTAAGGAATTCTCTTTGGAAGTAACTCCTGAAGAAGCAAATGAAGAAGCAAAAGCATTGGCTTTGCAGCAGTTCGCTTACTATGGAATGAATCAGGTGGCAGAGGATATGCTTGCAAATTATGCCAAAACAATTCTTGAAAACAAAGATGAAAACAGAAAAATATACGAAAAACTGTTTGAACGTAAAGTTGTTGAGGCTGTTACCCCACTGATTACAGTTACTGAAAAAAGCGTATCGGCTGAAGAATTCGGTAAGCTGGTCGAAGAAGTTCAGAAAAAATAGTAGGGTAAATTCGGTATAATATATTATCTTTGACTCCGCAGGATGCTTATGATTGATTAAGACTCCTGCGGAGTATTGTTTTATAGAAATGCTTGTATTGGGGCAGTTTTCAATTCTCAGGCTTTTGTTAAGGATTGACGGCTAAAAATGTAAAATCCGGTGATTTCAGAAAGAGTACGATAGTCATAATGAATAAAAACTTTCGACTTTTCCTGTTAAGTGAGTATCTGGGTTTTGAAAAATGATAACCCATTCAGGACTGTAAAATAAGTTTATTTAAAAATACGTTCGTATCGTATAATTAAATAAAAATAATAAAAAGGATAAAATATGAAAAGAAGCGAATTTGAAAAATATGCAATCGGACATATGGGTATCAGTAGTCTGAAACTGCACGATTTTCAGGCTATAACAGACGATTATATCTCGCCGACCATTATCGAAGAAAGACAGTTGAACGTAGCTTCTATGGATGTTTTCTCGCGTTTGATGATGGATAGGATTATTTTCCTGGGTGTGCCTATTTATGACGATGCGGCAAATATTATACAGGCTCAGTTGCTGTTCCTGGAATCTACTGAACCCGATAAGGATATACAGATATATATCAACTCTCCCGGTGGATCTGTTTCGGCCGGATTGGGGATTTATGATACTATGCAGTTGATTAATTCGGATGTGGCAACGATCTGTACCGGTATGGCTGCCAGTATGGGTGCCGTTTTGCTTACGGCCGGTGAAAAAGGAAAACGTTCGGCATTGCCTCACTCACGAATAATGATACATCAGCCGTTGGGAGGTGTGCAGGGACAAGCTTCCGATATTGAAATTACGGCTCGTGAAATAATGAAAACAAAAAAGGAACTTTATCAAATATTGTCAGACCATTCGGGTGTCGATATGAAGAAAATTGAAAAAGATGCCGACCGTGATTATTGGATGAGTTCACAGGAGGCGAAAGATTATGGGTTGATAGATGAAGTTCTTGTTAAAAGAGAAAAAGGTAAATAAATATGACTAAAAAAAGTGGTGGAAAACCAGTCGATTGTTGTTCTTTTTGCGGTCTCCCGAGAAATGAAGTAGGAATGTTGTTTTCCGGGATGGACGGTTCGCATATATGTGACGGATGTATTGAACATGGTCATGCCATGTTGGTCGAAACGGACAGTTTTACGAAAAAAAATGTCCAGCCGATACGGATGGAAGAGTTGTTGAAACCGGCCGATATAAAAGCTTTCCTCGATCAATATGTAATAGGGCAGGATAGTGCTAAGCGATATATTTCAGTGGCTGTGTACAATCATTATAAACGGTTGATGCATGGAGAAACCGGAAATAAGGATATAGAACTCGATAAGTCCAATATAATTATGGTTGGCGAAACCGGAACCGGGAAAACACTTCTTGCACGTACTATTGCAAAATTGCTGAAAGTGCCTTTTACTATTGTCGATGCTACGGTTTTGACCGAGGCTGGTTATGTCGGAGAGGATGTCGAAAGTATATTGACCCGTCTGTTACAGGTAGCTGATTACAATGTGGCTTTGGCGGAAAGAGGTATCGTTTTTATTGATGAAATTGATAAAATAGCACGCAAGAGCGATAATCCTTCGATTACGCGTGATGTGTCGGGAGAAGGTGTTCAGCAGGCTTTGTTGAAAATATTGGAAGGTACGATAGTGAATGTGCCGCCTCAGGGAGGAAGAAAGCATCCCGATCAAAAATTCATTCAGGTAAATACTTCGAATATATTGTTTATTTGTGGAGGAGCTTTTGACGGAATAGAGAAAAAGATAGCTCAAAGGCTTACTACCCAGACTGTGGGTTATGGACAACTGCATCGTAGAAAGGTCGACAAAAATAATATGATGCAGTATATTTTACCACAAGACCTTAAATCTTTCGGGTTGATTCCTGAACTTATCGGACGTATGCCTGTTCTGACTTATCTGGAACCTCTTGACAGAGATGCTTTGCGGAAAATATTGACCGAGCCTAAAAATTCGATTATAAAACAGTATGTGCGTATATTCGACCTCGATGGTATTAAACTTACCTTTGATGAAGATGCTTTGGATTATATAGTAGATAAGGCTATCGAGTATAAACTCGGTGCCCGTGGATTGAGGTCTATTTGCGAGTCGGTTATGATGGATGCAATGTATGAACTTCCGAGCCGCAGTTCAGAAAAAACGTTCAATGTTACCCGCGAATATGCCGAATCAAAACTGGAAGCCTCAAAGTTTGCACAGCTCAGGGCGGTAAGCTAAGACTGCATCGTGTAACTGTTTCATCGCTCGTTCTACTGTGGCAAGTTGAGTGGCCACGTTCATACGCATAAAACCGCGCCCTTCAATGCCGAACATGCTGCCTTCGTTCAGTCCGAGCCTGGCTTTGTTTATAATAAACTGATTCAGCTCTTCGTGGGGTATTCCCCATGAGCGGAAATCAAGCCACATAAGATATGTCCCCTCTGGTTTATTACATTTGACAGAGGGGATATTTTTTTTCAAATAATCAATCACATAATCCATATTGCGACCAATGTAGTTGTTCATTTGCTTTACCCATTCGTCTCCTTTAGTATATGCTGTTTCGAGAGCAATGGCTCCAAAAATATTGCCTTGGTCACAATGTAATTTACTGTATTCATAATGAAGTTGACGATACAGTGTATCATTGGATGCTATGGAAACTGCCGTGGAAAGACCTGCAAGATTGAATGTTTTGCTCGGGGCTATGAATGTTATTGTACGCTCTGCAAATCTTTTATCCAAAGATGCTATATGTATATGTTTGTGCGGTGCTTGAATTATGTCGGAATGTATCTCATCAGCCAGTATGATTACATCATGCTTTACGCATAACTCACCCATACGTCTCAATTCATCTTCTGTGAAAACACGTCCCGTAGGATTATGAGGGTTGCATAAAATGAATGTTTTAGCTTTTGTCAACTTCTGATCGAGATCTTCAAAGTCTATTTCAAAACTTCCATTTCTTTCTCTTACAGGATTATTGATGACAAAGCGGTCGTTTAATTTGGTCTGGCGTGCAAATGGATGGTAAACCGGAGGTTGTATGAGAACGCCTTCTCCTGTCGATGTAAACGCCCTGATTGCAAACACGACTCCTGGAACCACACCTGGTGTGAAATCGAGCCATTCTGGTTTTATATCCCATCGGTTGTGGCGTTTTACCCATTGTATAATGGAATTGTCGTAACTTTTGCTGCGGTATGAATATCCCATTATAGGATGTTCCAGCCGTTTTTTCATGGCCTCTATTATTTCAGGCATCGTGGCAAAATCCATATCTGCTACCCACATGGGAATAACATCGGGACGTCCGAAAATTTTCTTGCGGTAGTCAAATTTTTCAGAACAGCTGTTTTCCCGTGAGATTATAGCATCAAAATTGTACTGCATAAAAATAAATTGTTTGACAAAGATAACTATATAGTAGAATAGTTAAAAATTAGCAATACCTTTGTTCCCAATATTAATTATATACTGTTTATGAACAGATTTGACAATGATAACAAAAGAGACCCTCGTAATGGGAAAAGCATACGCAGCGGTAGATCAAGAAAGTTCTCCAATCGGGAAGATTCGGGAAATTTCGACAAGGCAGAACGTACTCCGTTTGCTAAAGATAAAAGACCTCGTATAAACAGATCGACATCTGGTCAGCGTTTTAGTAAAGAGAATCATGAAGAGCAAAGACATTCATTCAATCCCAATTTTACTAAAGATAATAAACGTAAGGATTTCGATCGTTCAAAAAAAGATAACCAGGGATTTCATTCCGATTATCGAACATCTTCGGATCGTTCCAATTATTCTGAATCTAATGAATTCTCGCATCGTTCAAATCGCCATGATAATTCATATGGGACGGAGCGTTCAGGTAAATTAGGAAATAATAGTACTAAAAGGGATAATTCAAGACATGATTATAATCAATCAGGGTTCAATAAAGGGCGTAAACCGTCAGGAGTAAAGCGTGGTATTGGTAATTATGTTCAATCAAAAGATTATTATCCTCGTTTCGATGCCCCCAAGGCAACCGGTGCTGTTCGATTAAATCGTTTTCTTGCCAATTCAGGTATATGTTCACGCCGGGAGGCAGATGAACTT
>CASFSC010000120.1 GCA_949296995.1 uncultured Alistipes sp.
CTCTCCATAATCACTCTGCAATATAATCTAGGTTACAACACATGCAATAACCGATTATTATCTATTTCGATACATCTCGTCGTAATACTTTTCGTATTCTCCAGAGGTAATATTATCCATCCACTCCTGATTATCCAAATACCATCGAACCGTTTTTTCTATACCTTCCTCGAATTGCAGACTCGGTTCCCACCCAAGTTCGTTTTTGAGTTTCGTCGAATCTATGGCATAACGAAGGTCATGCCCGGCACGGTCTGTAACATACGTTATAAGATGATCAGATGTCCCGACAGGATTGCCTAAAAGTTTATCGACAGTTTTTATTATAACTTTGATAAGGTCTATATTTTTCCATTCGTTGAAACCGCCTATATTATAGTTATCGGCTATCTTTCCCTTATGGAAGATGAGGTCTATGGCCCTCGCATGATCCACAACATACAGCCAATCCCGAACATTTTCACCTTTACCATAAACTGGCAACGGTTTACCATGACGTATATTATTTATGAACAACGGAATAAGTTTCTCAGGAAATTGGTAAGGTCCATAATTATTGGAACAGTTCGTAATAATAGTCGGGAGACCATAAGTATCATGGAACGCTCTTACAAAATGATCACTACTGGCTTTACTGGCCGAATAGGGACTATGGGGATCGTACTTCGTTTCCTCGGTAAAGAGTGTGCCATCAAACTGTAATGCCCCATAAACTTCATCAGTCGATATGTGGTAAAACAGTTTGCCTTCATAGTTACCATTCCAAGAATCTTTAGCAGCCTGCAAAAGAGATATTGTTCCCAGAACATTGGTTTTTGCAAAAATAAATGGATCCTTTATACTGCGATCCACATGACTTTCGGCCGCCAAATGGATGACACCGTTAATATCATATTGTTTGAATATTTCTTTAATCGCGTCGTAATTACATATATCTTCCCGGATAAACGTATAATTAGGGGCATTTTCAATATCTTTTAAATTAGCCAGATTACCTGCATATGTGAGTTTATCCAAATTTATTATATGATAATCCGGATATTTTGTCACAAAAAGTCTGACTACATGAGATCCGATAAAACCGGCACCTCCGGTAATAAGGATATTTCTTTTCATAATAATATTATATCTTTTCTTCTAACAATATGTTAAGACATTTTTTCATGGAATCTTTCCAATAGGGAACAGATACTCCTATTGTCTTTATTTTATCTTTTGACAATACACTATACGCTGGACGTTTGGCGGGCATAGGATAAAGATAAGACTCAATTGCCGAAACATGGACATCAATACCGGCTTCGGCAAATATCTCTTTTGCAAAATCATACCATGAAACGGCTCCTTCATTACTGAAATGATAAACTTCGAGACCGTTAATACCACTTTCAACGACTTTCATTATGGCATATGCCAGATCGGTCGCATATGTGGGAGTTCCCACCTGATCATACACAACATTCAAAGAATCCCGTTCTTTGCCCAATCTCAACATGGTTTTAAGAAAATTATTTCCAAATTCGGAATAAAGCCATGCAGTACGTATTATCGCTGCATTACATCCAGATTTTTCTATCTCTCTTTCACCCTCCAATTTAGTCTTGCCATACACTCCGACCGGCTCAGTAACTTGATCCTCATGCAATGGGTGATAATGTTCTCCGCTAAAAACATAATCTGTCGATATATGGACCAATTTCACATCATATTTTTTAGCCATATCAGCAAGGACTTTCACCCCATCCCGATTGATCTTTCGGGCAATATCTTCATCATTTTCAGCTTTATCGACTGCTGTATATGCTGCACAATTCACAATAATATCCACATTATATTTTCCAATTAATCGGGTCATACATTCCATATCGGTAATATCCGCTTCTGGCATATCCGTAAAGACAAATGTATGTGAACTATACTCACTGCTAATTTTTTGCAATGAGCAACCCAATTGCCCTTTACCTCCTGTTACAAGTATATTCATCGGTTAATAAAGTTTCTCATTGTAATTGAAAAGCACGGCATCTTTAAGCAGAGGGTGATGTTTGTCCTTTTCCGACATTAT
>CASFSC010000121.1 GCA_949296995.1 uncultured Alistipes sp.
TATGGCTGCACCTGCTATACGATTTTCATTCAATATGCTTGCAAGATCACTCTCGTTGATGATTCCTCCACGAGCTACATTGATTAAAATGGCATCCGGTTTCATCAGTTCGAATTGTGTTTTACCTATAAGATTTTTCGTGTTTTCATTCAAAGGTGCATGTATTGAAATGATGTCGGCCCATGGAAGCAATTCCCCAAGTTCCATTTGTCGATATTCTTCCTCTCTTTTTATCCCTGATGTCGAGGTGTAAGCTATATCGCAACCTAATGCTGAGGCTATTTTTGCAACTTTACGTCCGATGTTGCCCAGACCAATAATTCCCCAGTTGCTGCCGTGAAGCATGCGTATGGGACGGTCGAAATTGAACAGGTACGGTGAAGCCGAATAATTGCCGCTTTTAACGTAATTGTCGTAATATGATATTTGATGTCTTAATGCCAAAGCAGACCCTATCGTGGCCTCTGCAACCGATTCGGTCGAGTAGCCTGCTGCATTTTTTACAATTATGCCTAAATCCGAGGCTGCAACGGTATCTATATTGTTTGTTCCTGTCGCAGCTACGCATATAAGTCTCAATGTAGGCAGTGTATGTAATAGTGCTGAATCGAGTACGACCTTGTTGGTAATAACGATATCTGCATTTTTGCAACGTTCTGCTGTCTGATCGGGTGATGTGAAATAATATCCTGTATAGTTGCCCATAGATTTTATTGCCGACAGATCGCTGCCGTTTACGGTATATTCGTCAAGAAATACAATGTTTGGCTTTCTCATGGTCGTAACGGTTTGTATTGGTATTAGGTATATTGTAGTTGTTTAAATGTAGTTTGATATTTATTGGGGTGTTTGTGCACATATTGCTGCCATTCATAATTCGAATTTTAGTTTCGTGATGTTACACTCAGCTCCCTTTGTACTGCAATTTTCTTTTTCTTCTGCTTTTTCTTCTGCTTTTTCTTCTGCTTTTTCTTCTGCTTTTTCTTCTGCTTCTCCCCTATATAACCTATATAATATATAATAAAGTTTGTTTGTATTTACATCTCTCCGATAAGCGAACGGATAACAACCGAGGCACAATAACATCCGAATAGCGCCGGCATATAGGATATTGTCCCTACATTCGATTTCTTATTCGTCTCTTCACAAAGTATCATGGAGCCTTCCCTGACAGGTTCGGGTGAGAAAACTACGTAAAAACCTTTGCGAATTCCCAATTTATGCAATCTCTTGCGCAGCATGTGGGCCAACGGACAGTGATGCGATTTGGAAATATCCTTTATTTCTAATAACGTAGGGTCTGTTTTTGCTCCTGCACCCATGGAACTTACAATCGGGATGGAGCGGTCAAGGCATCCTTTTATGAGATTTACTTTCGGAGACAAAGTGTCTATGGCATCCACTACATAATCGAATCCTTTATCCAATAACAAATCTGTCGTTTCGTCTTTTATATATTCCTGTATTACAGTTAATTTTATCGATGGATTTATATCTCGCAGTCTCGAAGCCAACAGCTCGGATTTGGGCTTGCCAACCGTGCTGTGCAATGCAATTAACTGACGGTTTATATTAGATACTGATACATTATCAGCATCTGCTATTGTCATCTGTCCGACTCCGCTGCGGGCTATCATCTCTGCTGCATATGCTCCCACTCCTCCAAGACCTACCACAAGTACATTAGCATCACGCAGCAGTTTGGATTTGTTTTCGCCCAAAAGCAGTTCGGTGCGTTCGAGCCAGTTATCTGTCATGTG
This sequence comes from uncultured Alistipes sp., assembly GCA_949296995.1. Lineage (GTDB taxonomy): Bacteria > Bacteroidota > Bacteroidia > Bacteroidales > Rikenellaceae > Alistipes_A. The sequence goes on from CASFSC010000121.1 coordinate 1,761, forward strand.
TGAAAATTTTTATATAGTTATTGTATACTTCTTCTTTTAATAATATTAAAGGTATGCCTGTTATTTCACTGGCGATAATGTATATCTCTTTTATCGAAATGTCGCATGTGTCGGTTTCGAAAAACATATGTCCCGGATCAATCGACTTTAATGCATCTTGTGTTTTAGGTGACCGGGTCAGATTTTCTCCGAATGACAGATAAAATCCTGATTTTATTAATTGTGACGCAAGTTGTGCCGAACCTGTAAATCCATGTATTATAGCTCGGATATTATATCCTTTTACTATTTGCATAATTTCATTGTAAGCCTTTACGCAATGTATTATGACGGGCAATCCCAGTTTTTCGGCATATTCAAGCTGAAATCTGAACCATTTTTCTTGTTCTTCGCGTGCGGTTGAGATGGCATAATCCAATCCCGTTTCACCTATGGCGATTGTCTGAGGGGTAATGGATTCTGTCAGCCATTCCTGCCTTGCACCTTCGAGTTTCCAAGGGTGTATGCCGGTAGAGTAGGGCGTTTCTGGTAACGGTTCACCGCTTCCTGCCATATAAGAATATATGTGCAATCCTTCGCATAATGCATTGTGGGTATGTATATCTATAAATGGCGTTTCCATAATAGTGGAAAAATGTGTTACATTTGCAAAGATATGAATAACCCTTATAAAACAGATTACACCCGTGCCGAAATAATCGAAATGCTCTCTTCGGAAGGAGAGAAAATGGATATGCTTTTTTCTCGCGCAGCGGATATAAAACATAATGTTGTCGGAGATAAATTGTATCTGAGAGGATTGATAGAATATTCCAATATATGTCGAAAAAACTGTCTTTACTGTGGTATACGTCGGGGCAATGACATGATAGGGCGTTATCGATTGTCGGAAGAGGAGGTAATGTCATCAGTGCAATATGCTGTCGATAACCGTTTCGGTTCAATCGTTATTCAGGCCGGAGAGGATATATCCAAAGAACATGTCGATAAAATAGAACATATCGTACGTAAAATAGCAGATTATACACAAGGAGAATTGGGAATAACCCTCTCTTTTGGGGAACAGTCTGAAGAAACTTATCTGAAATGGTTCGAAGCAGGAGCACATAGGTATCTTTTACGTATAGAGGCTTCATCTCCGAAGCTTTATTCAACAATTCATCCTCGTGACTCCATTCATGATTACAATGAACGGTTGAATGCTTTGAAAATATTGCGTAAAATAGGTTATCAGGTAGGTACGGGTGTGATGATAGGCCTGCCAGGGCAAACAGTAGAAAACCTTGCAGATGATATTTTATTCATGCGTAATCTGGATATAGATATGTGTGGAATGGGCCCTTATATAGAGGCTGCAAATACACCGATGCTTTTGAACGTTGATAAAAATTCACCGTTATATCCAGTTAACAAGAAACTCGAAATGTCACTTAAAATGGTGGCCGTACTGCGCATAGTGATGCCTGACATAAATATAGCTTCAACGACGGCCTTAAGT
>CASFSC010000122.1 GCA_949296995.1 uncultured Alistipes sp.
CCGTAAGCCATCGGAGCGGCTGCATCGTCCATCGGGTTCGGCGTCATGTAAACAGAATAGTCAATCATAGCTTAGAATTTTTTAGTTAATAGTTGATAATTGATAGTGGATAATTGATAGTGCCGGCTTAACTATCAACTATCACCTATCAACTCTCAACTGATGAAGCAAAGTTACGCAATCCGCTTCGTCCGGCAATGGATTTGAGAGCGATGAGTGTAAAAATCTGTTAATAAAATACGGATTATTTGATTTGTTAAGGCGTAACTTGTTGTGTATGTGTGAAATAATATGGACTCGTATTGCCGTTTTTGTGACCGACATACTTTGACTATTTTCTAACTGTAATCTGTAAGGTGTAAGATTCATTTGGGATATTTTTTACAGAACTCATCATAAATCACTTTGTTTGCACCGGTTGTCAATCGCATTTGATGAATGGAATCAACGCTGGCATGGCATCTAAAACATAAACACTCAAAATTATCAGTCCTGTTATCTGTTTTGTTCCCGTTTTTATGGTGCACATGAATATAGAACTGGTCAAACGGATTATCAATATGTAAGCCACACCGTTCACATGTATAGTTGTGTAATTCCCGATATGCTTTGCTAACCAATTCCCAATTCTTCGTATAACCAAAAATGTCTACTTCGTCATCGCTTTCTATTTGGCTTTGGGCTTCTTTCAAGATTTCGACAAAATCAGAACTTGTCATTTCTTGATGAAAATCAGGCGTAAGCGCAAGGCAGTTCTTGCATAGAGGGAGGTCTTTAATCCGTTTGTCTGTATAGCCATCGTCCATATCGCAAACGAGCACTTCTTCTGTATTCGCCCTTCGGTACTCATTAAAAATACCTGATGCGATAAATTCCAAGATGGTTTTGCATTTCCTTATATGGTATCGTGGCTTTCCATATTTTAGCAAATGATAATTCCGTTTATATAGGAATATCTGCTGTTTGGAACCCGATGCAGCGTCAAGCAGGAATATGCCGTCATCGCTAAATTCGATGTTGTGCTGCATGTCGTTCAAGTTAATTTCTTTATTTTCCACAGGTCGGTACCCCATGGCTTTATCCACTTGATAGCCCATGGATTTGAGCAACTTCTTCAGCCCTTCAAACGTGAATATCGGTTCAGTTTTTCCCATATTACTTGTCTCTATTTTTGTTCACGAAGTTTTCAAGGATTTCATCGCCGCTTGTAACGATACGAAACTCCACACGCCGGGAACGTTCACGACTGATTTCTTTACCGGAAACCAAGGTATATTCTCCTTCGTTGTCCAATGATTTTCCGTAAGACAAACCGTTTGACGTGAACCAAAATTCTAATAATCTTCTTTGCTCCGGAGAATAATGCTTATAAGCTGGCATTTGCCTGAAATACCTCAGTACGCTTAATGCCCTTTGCTGGGAAAGGATCACGTTGGCAATATAAGGGTCAGGGTCTACCGAGGGGAAAGGGACATCATCGGTATGCCCTTCAATCCGTACTTCCTTAATTCTTGACCTAAGGCTATCATTCAGCAAAATATCGAAATACCTGGGCAAGAAATCATCCAGAATGGCTTTAAATCCAGGACTCAGTTCATAACTTCCTAATGTGAACAGAACGGTCGGATTATTGAATTTCATCGACAAATCTTTCCCTATAGCCATTTGCCATTTTAACGTATCTCCTTCAAACTCATTGACCAGTTTGTCGTGTAGCTGGCTTCGGGTCTCTACATAATCGGTCAGTACAGACTGATTGCTTTTCACTCGGGATATATAGGCTATGGCGATGAAAAGGAAAATAATCATCAATCCTGTCATCAAGTCGGATACAGACATCCATACATTAGGCTTGCTCATAGTTGTTACCTCCTATTATTTCCTTTTATCATTGCTTGAATGCATGTGTCAAGTTCGGC
>CASFSC010000123.1 GCA_949296995.1 uncultured Alistipes sp.
AAATGTTGTTTGGTATATGAAGTGGATACTTATATAGATGCACGTAAGGAATTTCCTCGTATTACCCAACCATTGCAGGCTTTGGATGGAGATTATTATCTTGTAAAAACAGATATATTGGGACGGACCATGTCATTCAGCAGTGATCCTAGTTTATTGTCAGGGGTATGTACATTGAGTTTAGATCGAGTTAAAGAGATAATTCGTATCAATCAAAAAGGACAGAAGGTAGATTCTCTGATTTCTCAGGATAGTATCAAGAAGGATAATGAACCTACATTTGCAGAGGTTGTAGGTGAAGAAAGTCTTACCCGTTTTGATAAACAGAAAGAATCCCGTCGTAAAGGTCGTAAAAACGGCAATAAGAATGGTAATAAGACCGTAGCCAATGACAATGGCGAAAATGACATCAATGGTAATAGTGGCGATAATGTTAATGTCGTAAGCAATAATAATTCTTCGGTTTCACGTCAGGAAAACGATAATAGATCGGAAAATAGCAGTGACAACAATGGATCGAATAAAGAGTTTAAATCTAACATAAACTCTTCTCGTCCCAATGGATCGCGTAATGGTAATCCGCAAAATAACAACAATAAGGCTGATAGTAAAACCAAAAACAACGGGGGTAAAAGACGTAATAATCGTAGAAGAGGTAATCCGAATGGGAAATCTTATCGTAATCCTTCATCGTCAGACAAATCGGTAGAAGAACAGTAATGTCGGTAATGAATTTATTTCGTTGTTTGTGTATATTGTCGTTGATGATATTTTTGGGGGGATGCTATTCTCCTCATGAAATACATATAGCAGAAATAGATGAAAAAGAATGGAATGTAACCGATGATGTGGAGGTTATCTATGAAAATAAAGATACGGTTACAATACATTCAATAAATATAATATGCCGTTATACGGAGCAATTTGCTTATGACCGTCTGGTGGTTGGCGTACATTTTATCTCTCCAAAGGGATACAATTGGACAGATACCGTAGGTTTGAAAAATAATGCCGTCGAGAAAGGCGGTTATTATGAAAGGGAACAGCTTTACAGAGATAATGTTGTATTTCCTGAAACAGGCAGATATATCATTAAATTTACTCCTGTTATGCCTGAAAACAATTTGCAGGGCATATCTGCCATAGGAATTAATGTTCGATAGAGATTATGGGAAAAGATAAATTAAGAAGGTTCAGAGAGATGGAAACCTTTGACTGTGTCGTACAACCGCAGTTTGAAGAGGTATTTCATAAAGATTATAAATTAAAAGGGTGCTGGAGGAAAGATTTTTTCCATAATGATAATCCGATAGTTCTTGAACTGGGATGCGGTCGGGGAGAATATACTGTTGCGATGGGGCGAATGTTTCCTGACCGTAATTTTATAGGGGTAGATATAAAAGGAGCCCGTATGTGGCGAGGAGCCAAAACCGCGACGGAAGAGGGTATGACCAATGTCGGCTTTTTACGTACGCGAATAGAATTTATAGGATCTTTTTTTGATGAAAATGAGGTTGATGAGATATGGATTACATTTCCTGATCCGCAGTTAGATAAGAAAAGAGTAAAAAAACGTCTGACTTCTCCAGGTTTTTTACAGATGTATTCTCATTTTTTGAAATCCGACAGTGCTATAAATTTGAAAACCGATTGTTTGCATCTTCACCAATATACGAAAGCTGTTGTGGAACATAATGGACTCGTTATTGAAAGTTGCTGCTCTGATATTTATGGAACGGAAGGTTTTGCCGATGATCTTTTGTCTGTGAAAACTACATACGAATCCCGTTTCCTTGCGGAAGGGTGTAAGATAACCTATCTGCGTTTTTCATTGAATGGTAAGAAAGAATTGGCCGATATAGAGTTTGTTCCGGACAAGGAACTTTAATGTTTCTGGTAGGTTGAAATTTTGTGCTATGGGTGAGATGTTAATTGATCTGCAGACTGATTGAAACGATATTTTTTGCATATCAATTTTTCTATTCGTCAGTTTCTTTGTAAAATAAATATATGTATATAAAG
>CASFSC010000124.1 GCA_949296995.1 uncultured Alistipes sp.
ACGCCGAATCCGATCCATATTGCAAAAGCATAAAAAGCTCCGGCATATACATAATCACGCTCTCTCGGTTCTACGGGAGGAGAATTCAGATATACTGCAATAGCTACCCCTGTCATAATGAATAGTGTCATTACGACAGTAAAATTACGTCCGTCCCTGTTCAGTTGGAATATAAGACCTATTATTCCAAGAATGAATGGGAGGAAATAGTATTTATTCATTCCTTTGTTTGAAGCCGCTTCCGATGGAAGATTATCCCGTGGGCCGAGGTAAATCTGGTCAATAGCATCTATTCCTGACATCCAGTTTCCGTCAGTAATTTGTCCTGTTGATTGGACATCACTTTGTCGTCCCACGAAATTCCAAAGGAAATATCTCCAGAACATGAAATTCAACTGATAAGAGAAGAAAAATTCCAGATTTTCGCCGAATGTAGGGACATTTATCATTTGGTCGTTATATGGAATATTCCGACCTTTTATATCCATCCAGTTTTTATAAGCCTCAGCGTCTCCTGGTCTGTGCGAGTGCATTCGAGGGAAGAAGAAATTGAATCCGGGGGCAGCATTGTATCCGACTCCGATAGTTGCAGGTTTATATTTTCCGTCGTCTCCGACATAATATGTTTTTTTCTCTATTGATGAAACCAGAGGAGAAGAGTAATAAGGACCTCTTAATAAAGGTCGTGCACCATATTGGTCACGATTTAATAGAGACAGCAGGGCGTATGGGTTGCTGGGGTTATTACTGTTCATCGGAGGATTTACCGAAGCTCTTATAATTACCGAAGCATAGCTGCCGTATCCTATTATGATAACTGTTGTACACAATATGATAGTGTTTAATATTACTTTACCTTTTTTATAAGTGTTATATACACCCCATCCTAACAATGCAAGCAGAGCTATTGCATATGTTGTTATTCCGCTGTTAATAGGGAGTCCGAATGTATTTACGAATATTCGATCTATAAATGCACCGAGCTTTACTGTGCCAGGTATTATAATGAACATTATAGCGATCAGTATTGCTGCCGAAATAATCAGAGCTTTACATATACCCCATTTTGTTATTATTGGATTTTTTCTGAAATAATATATAAGTACGACAGCAGGAATAAGTAGCAGATTCAACAAGTGTACTCCTATTGAAAGACCTATAAGGTAAGCAATGAGTATTATCCATCTGTTTGCATGAGGTTCATCTGCTACATTTTCCCATTTCAGAATAGCCCAAAATACTACGGCCGTGAACAGTGATGAAAGGGCGTATACTTCCCCTTCCACAGCAGAGAACCAGAATGTATCGGTGAAAGTATAAGCAATTGCGCCTATCAGTCCGGCTCCTATTATAGCTGTTATTTGAGCATTTGTAAGTTCGGTTTCTTCTTTTCTGTATGCTTTTCGGGCTAAATGAGTTATCGACCAGAAGAGAAACATTATGGTTGCAGCGCTGGCCAATGCAGACATAGAGTTCACCATCATTGCCACATATTGCGGACTTGGAGCGAATATAGAGAAGAATCTCGATATCATCATGAATAGAGGAGCTCCTGGGGGATGTCCGACTTCCAGTTTATAAGAAGTGGCGATGAATTCACTGCAATCCCAAAAGCTGGCAGTAGGTTCTATGGTCATTAAGTAGACAACCGCAGCGAAGGCGAAACTGAACCAACCTGCGATTAAGTTATATTTTTTAAATTTATTCATATTTTATTATTAGGATGATGTGGAATTTCCGGCAAATTTAAGAAAATAACGGATAAACCGTAAAATTATTCTCTACATGTTGATAAAGTTTGTAATTTTACAGTTTTAAAATAGACAGTATATATGGATTCTACATTATCGCTTTATAATACGCTTACCCGGAAGAAAGAGGTTTTTGTTCCGTTGAATCCTCCCATGGTAGGTTTATATGTTTGTGGTCCTACGGTTTATGGTGATCCTCATTTAGGTCATGCTCGTCCCGCAATTACATTCGATATATTATTTCGTTATCTTAAAGCCTTAGGTTATAAGGTCCGTTATGTCAGAAATATTACGGATGTAGGACATTTGGAGAATGATGCAGATGAAGGAGAGGACAAGATCAGTAAGAAAGCCCGATTGGAGAGTCTGGAACCCATGGAGGTTGCACAATATTATACAGATCGTTATCATGCAGCGATGCGTCAGTTGAATGTTCTTCCTCCGAGTATAGAGCCGAGGGCATCTGGTCACATTATCGAGCAGATCGCAATGGTTTCGAAGATATTATCTAATGGATATGCGTATGAAAGTAACGGGTCGATCTATTTCGATGTAGAGAAATATGATAAGAAATATCATTACGGTCAACTTTCAGGACGAGTTCTTGAAGACATGATAGCCAATACGCGTGAATTGGACGGTCAGGGGGACAAACGTCATCCGTATGATTTTGCCTTGTGGAAAAAAGCTTCACCGGAACATATTATGCGGTGGCCTTCGCCGTGGAGTGATGGTTTTCCGGGATGGCATATGGAGTGTTCAGCAATGAGTGTCAAATATTTGGGCGATAGTTTCGATATACATGGGGGAGGCATGGATTTGATGTTTCCTCACCATGAGTGTGAAATAGCTCAGAATACGGCATGTTCGGGGCATGGAGCGGCACGTTATTGGATACATAACAACATGATAACCATCAACGGGCAGAAGATGGGAAAATCGTTGGGAAATTTTATAACCCTTGAAGAACTTTACACTGGCAAACATAAGTTGTTGGCACAGGCTTATTCCCCTATGACCATAAGGTTTTTTGTTTTGCAGGCTCATTACCGTAGTACGTTGGATTTTTCCAATGAAGCATTGCAAGCCGCCGAGAAAGGACTCGATCGGTTGATGAAAGCCGTGTCGACTCTTTCCAAACTTAAGGCGAGCGGTGTATCTACGGTGGACGTGTCTGATTTGGAACAACGTTGTTATGCAGCAATGGATGACGACCTTAATTCGCCGATGGTTATTTCCGCCCTTTTCGATTGGGTACGAATAATTAACCAGTTATATGAAGGTCAGGCTCAAATATCTGAGCCTGATTTGGACCGGTTGCGCAAGGTTGTAAATTTGTTTGTATTCGATATATTGGGTCTGAGGGATGATTCAGTGAATGATAATTCCGAATTGTTGGGGTCATTGATCAACATGATTCTGGATATGCGCATGCAGGCCAAGAAGGATAAGGATTGGGCAACATCCGATATGATTCGAGATCGTTTGACTGCAATGGGAGTTCGAGTTAAGGACCGTAAGGATGGTTATGATTGGGAATTGGAATAATATCTAATATATTGATATGCAAACAAAAAGGGCTTTCATCAAATGAAAGCCCTTTTTGTTTGTCGATATTTTTTAATATGCTTTCTTTTTTTGTCATTCCATTGTACCTCCCCACTTTTTAACTCTTTTTGATCTATTTACTTTTTGCCTCAGATTGTGGCCTTTTCATCTTTATGTTTGTTCCATTCTTTTTTCTTATTCCACTCTCATTTAAAGTATGATATAAAATTGACGCTACATGTGAAAATTGAGAATGCGATACTATAACATAATGAGGAGCCTTTTTGCTGAAAAGAATTATTTGTAAGGTATTTTACGGTTTGGATTTTTGGGGAACCATCCCTTTTTCACTCTTTCAGCCTGTTCGAACAGCTCTTTTATAGTCCAAAAAGAAGAGAATGAAAATACACCTAACATTGTTGACAATAAGATGTTTTTTATAATTATGGATGCAATTATCCCTATTATTCCCAAAATCAGGAATATCCACCAGCATTTTGTACCCCAGTAATATTCAGCTTTAATGACTATCGGGTGAAACAGACCTATTATCAAGAATGTTGCAATACCTATCGCAAGACCATAAAAGTTCGATATATCCATAATTATGATATGTTGGTTTTATTTGTGAGAATCTATGAATGTGGAGATAATTTCAGCAGTTTTTTCGGGTTCTTCCATGTATCCCATGTGTCCAGAATTTTCCAGCCATGCTATTTCCGCTTGAGGCTGTTCATTTATTATTTTTTCAGCTGTTTCAACAGGGATGAATTCATCATGTTTCCCGAATATGAACAGTTCAGGGATATTTAGTTTACGCAGCATTTCATTCTGATCGGCACGCTCCATCAGACCATTTAAAATAGCAATAATTCCATCGTCTTCGGTCATGCATATCAGTTCTTCAAGCTCTTCAATTTTCACATGCAATCTTTGCCTGTTTTCTTCGGCAAAACCCTTTGCCGCGAATAGTGTTGCGATCAACTCTTTTTTATCCTGTTTTATCAGTTCGATTTCTCGTTTTCGGTTTTCTTTCTTTTCTGGAGAGTCAGGATTAGGAGTGGAATGGATGAAAATAATTCCTTTCAACATTTCCGGATATTTTGCGGCGAAAGCCTGAGCTACATACCCTCCCATAGAATGCCCGGCCAAGAAACATTTTTCGATACTTTGCTTTATTAGCGCGTCATGTAATACATCTGCAATAAATTCCATGGAATGTACTTCTCCTTTTGTTTCGGATATTCCATGTCCAGGGATATCGATAGCAATTATTCTGTATTTCGGTGTCAGCAACGTTGAAAAATCATCCCATACGTCGAGTGCTTCGAGGTAGCCATGTAAAAGGACGAGGCAATTATCTCCTGTTTGCGAATCAGCAATTCTCAGAGCGGTGTTGTTAGCGGTAATAAATTTTTCCATTTTGCAATATCATTTTAATATCAAAGGCTGCACCATGGCAGCCTTTTTTATATAAAATTAAGCTGTATAGTGCAGCTTTATATAGAATAAACACATTTATCTTTCTTCGTCTTCATCTCCGTCATCGAAATAATCAAGTATTGATTCTCTTTTGTGAAGAGATAACAGTTCATCGTCTTCGTCCTCGTTTTGGAGATCATTATAGAAGGACCTTTTTTCTTTTCCGTTTTTTTTGATAGGTTCAAGTTTCGCAGGTTTTTTGAGCACATCATCCGCGCCGAAATTTTCGGCATTATTCCGGAATTTTTGAGTAGATTTCATTGGTCAAAAAAGCAGTAAGTTAAGTGAATTTAAAGATTATTAAATTAAAGTTCATTGTATCACATTTTGAATAATGTTCACGGATGCAATAATAGTTAAAAAAAATTAAATGCAACTATTTTGAGGGCAAAGAATTTTGGATTAATTGAAAAAAATAACGGATATTTGTAACTATACTAACAAAAATATTCCATGATACAAGAGATTTTTACCCACAGATCGATAAGAAGTTATAAAGATATTCCAGTTCCAGAAGAGGTTTTGGATCGTGTTCTTTCAGCAGGGATACGTGCCTCGAATACGGGTAATATGCAGATTTACAGTTTTGTAGTCACTACTGATAAAAAAATAAAGGAGGCTTTGTCTCCCTGTCATATGAATCAGCCAATGGTTCGACAAGCCCCGGTTATTATTACAGTTTGTGCAGATATCCGTCGTTTTTCTCAATGGTGTAAACAACGGGGTGCACATCCAGAATATGATAATTTTTTATGGTTTGTCAATGGAGTTATAGATTCAGTGCTTGCATCTCAAAATATCTCATTGGCTGCGGAGTCGGAAGGTTTGGGAATATGTTATTTGGGAACTACGACTTATGCGGCGGACCAAATCATAGAAGTACTGAATCTTCCCCAAGGGGTTATTCCAGTTACTACTATTGTTATGGGTTATCCCGATGTTGTTCCTCCGTTGACCGATCGTCTACCTTTGCAGGGGGTGATTCATAAAGAACGTTATCATGATTATACACCGTCAGAGATAGATGAAATTTGGCAAGAAAAAGAGGCTTCAGAAGAGACAAAAAATCTTATACAGGTTAATGATTTAGATAATCTGGCACTTATATTTACTGAACGTCGATATAAAGGAGAAGACAACAAACTTTTTTCGAGGAATTATTTCGAGACTTTAAAATCCCAGGGATTTTTCAATCAGTAAAACGATTAAGTTTAGATGCGAGCCCTTATTATAGGATTATTTTTTTTCATCATTGCAATATTTAGTTCCTGCAGTGTTACCCGTCGTGTGCCTGATGGACAATACTTGCTGATGAATAATAGTGTAAGGGTAGCCAAAGAACGAGATTTGCCTCGTGTGGACAGGATCACACCCTCAGAACTTGAACCCTTTATAAGGCAGCAACCTACACCCAAGTTTTTAGGGACTAATGTTCCGTTATGGTTTTATAATCAGGCAGATCCAGATAAACATAATTGGTGGAATAATTTAAAACGTCGTATAGGGTCGGAACCGGTATATCTTGATACGTTGCAAACTCAGAAATCAGCGGAAAATATGAAGATATATATGGACGGTAAAGGTTTTCTGGATTCCAAAGTAGCCTATTTTGTCGATACGATGAGTACAAAAAAGGCACGTGTAGCCTATTTGGCATTTCAAGGGATTCCTTATCGTATCGGGAATGTCAGTTATGATTTTAAAGATGATTTTTTGAAATCGATAGTAATGAGCGACAGTTCATCGACATTGTTGAAGACAGGTAATGTTTTCGATACGGAGGTATTGGATAATGAACGTGTTCGTATCACAGAGTTTTTAAAGAACAGAGGCTATTATAATTTCAATATAAATAATATAAGTTATATAGCCGATTCCACAGTAGGTAATAAGACTGTCGATCTGACTCTTGTAGTTAAACGATATATGTCCGGTTATGATGAACAGGGGCAACCTGTTATGGATAATAATAAGATTTACCGCTTAAGAAATATTTATATCAATCCCAATTTTAATCCGACAGTTGCGGCTTCTGATTCTCTTTATTCTGGTAGTCTTGATACATTGGAATTCAATGGACTTCATATAGTTTATAATAATCGTCTTAATGTTCGGCCGGAGATTCTTCGTCGGACCATTAATTTGTATCCGAACTATTTATATAGCGAGGAGGGAGTTAAACGTACTTATGATAATATAATGCGTTTGGGTTATTATCGTAGTGCAAGCATTTTGTTTACAGAACGTCCTACCGATACGACATCGACTGATAATTTAGTTACATTTATCGGCGATATGAATAATCTGGATAGTGTTTCATATACTCAGGAAGGTTATCTTGATTGCCATATTTTGTGTACTCCGGCTTTGCGTCAGAGTTATTCTATAGATTTGGAAGGAACGACTTCAACCGATTATTTCGGTCTTACAGCTAAGGTAGGATATCAGAACCGTAATCTTTTCCGCGGGGTAGAACTTTTCGATATAAGCGTTCACGGAGGTTACGAATTCATGCGTCATGAAGGTCGTCGTAACTCATTTGAAGTAGGGGGCGCCGTATCTTTTTCATTTCCACGTTTTATAACTCCGTTTAAGGTTGATCGTTATAATCGAACATTTAATCCTCGAACTAGGGCAGAACTTTCGTATAGTGTTCAACGTCGACCATATTATCACAGGATGCTTTTCAGTGGTACTTGGGGATATAGTTGGGGTGATGGTAAAAGGAGCAGTTTTATGTTACGTCCGATAGATATCAGTTTGGTCAAGTTAAGGGATGTAGATCAGGACTTTTTGAACAGTATCCAGAATCCGTATCTTAAAAACAGTTACACATCTCAACTTATTGCAGGCTTATCGGGTTATTATATATATAGTGACCAGGTAAAGAATCTAGATAAAAGTACTTTTGCCTTACGCTTGAATTTTGAGACTAATGGCAATCTTATCAATGGGTTAACACATCTTATAGATAGGAGCAAGTCCGATTATAAAACGTTGTTCAATATACGCTATGCCCAATATTTCCGTTTGGATGCCAATTTCTCAAAACGTTTTGTTTTAGGCCCTAAAACCAGCCTTGTATATAGGTTGTATTCGGGATGGGGATATGCATATGGTAATTCGACTTCAATACCATTTGAACGATTGTTTTATGCAGGTGGCAGTAATAGTATGAGGGGATGGTTACCGCGTACTTTGGGTCCAGGCAATCAAGCAAAACCCACTGATGTTGTATTTCCGAGCCAACTTGGTAATTTTAAATTGGAAACCAATTTGGAGTTTCGTTTTCCTGTATGGGGTTTATTACAGGGAGCGACATTTTTTGATGTAGGTAATATTTGGTTCTTAGGACAGGGAGCCAATAATCCGGATGAAACTTTCCGGTTTAAAACCTTTATTCCGCAATTGGGATTCAATACGGGTTTGGGAGCTCGTTTCGATTTTAATTTTTTCATTTTCAGAGTGGATTGGGGAATCAAACTGCATAGTCCTAATGAACCTGCGGGACAACGATGGATACATAATTTCCAGATACGTAATACGACCTTAAACTTCGGAGTAGGTTACCCGTTCTAATAAAGATTTGATAATTTTCGCATATTTTTAAGTTTTTTATATATCTTTG
>CASFSC010000125.1 GCA_949296995.1 uncultured Alistipes sp.
GACATTTCCGTGAAAGAATTTTTCAAAATCTATACGCCAGTTTCCGCTGCAATTCAATGTACCATACCAAACCTTACCGGAATATTTATCAGTTTCCCCTTCCGGACGTACGATGAACGATGATGTACCATGTGACTTAAAATCTTTAACCTGTATAGTTTTTACGCCTTGAGTAAGTTTAGTTGTCTGTTCAGCCAATTCATGTACCCCGAATCCTGAATAATGAGTCAAGGTGTATCTGTCTTTAGGCAAAAAAACAGAGCCCGACAATAGATTTTCAATCTTAATGGAACCTTTTTTACCTGTATTGGTCACCTGAATCCATTTTTCAATCATATCATACTCTGGTAATACCCTTATAAAAGAGACAACTTCCAATGGATAATACTTATCGCATTGAACAATCTTCAACGCCGGATAGCCCTCTATATCTGTAATTTCAGACGTTTTATATTCGAGTTCTATGTCGCGGACACCATCAGGAAAAATAACTTCCAACAGTGGCATTGCAAAAACATTTCCTCCACGTACGGGGATTTCAGGCAGACTATACCAACCCACATCGAAACCTAATGAAGCATCGACATTTTCCGTCATCAGTTTATTCCCATAGAAAATGGTTTCGACATTACCATCATTACCAACACACAGCCGATATGCTGACGAAGATGTCAAAATATTCCAACTTTTACCATCCTCTCCTACTGTAATACAATTACTTTGTGCAGCAATGAATTGAGACATGATTATCCCAAAAAAAAGACACAACAATTTGTTATACATAATATAAATCAATCAAAAATTAACACCTCAAAGCATTATCTACCAATAATTTAACGCTTCACAATTCTCAAACCAAATGTCTGTTTCACGATCAGCAAAACGGGAATAGTCTTGTTAGCTTTCAGACAAAATAGTACAAAAATATCAATTATAAGCAAAAATACAAACATCGATATTATCGTTATACTATAAATTTCATATAACAGTTTTAATATTTGAATGAGGAATTATTTTGAGTACTTTTACCGAACAAAAAAATTATTGAATGAAAAATATATTTGCACTATTAATTATTACTACGCTACTATCAGCATGCTCAGGCACACGAAATAATACCACAACGCATATTTCCGTAAGTATAGAACCAATCAAGTATATTACAGAACAAATTACAGGAAAAGATTTCGCTATAAATGCTCTTGTTCCGTCAGGCGCAAGTCCGGAAACATATGAACCTACGGCCTCACAAATGCAAAAAACAGCCAACGCATTGGTCTACATAAACATAGGTCTTCTTGATTTTGAAAAAAACTTATCGGACGGAATAAAATCCAACTCTCCAGACGTTAAGATATTGGAACTGAGCAAAGGTATCGATCTGATCGACGAAAAAGATTCGCACAACAACAATGAAGATGATAAAAATAGCGAATCCGTGACGGGAAACGATACTCACGGACACACACATGCTCATGGCGTAGATCCGCATATATGGTCCTCTCCCAAAAACATAAAACAGATGGCCAGAACGATATATGAATTTATTATCGACATGTATCCTGATTCCACAAAATACACATCCAATTATAATCATTTTATCTCCAGGCTCGACTCATTAGATAATTCTTTGGCAAATATGTTTTCAGGCAATAGTGCAAAAAAGGTTTTCATCATATACCACCCTGCCCTCTCCTATTTAGCTCGTGATTATGGTCTCGAACAAGTATCCGTAGAAGATGAAGGGAAAGAACCGTCGGCAAGTCACATACGTGAAATAATAGAAACTGCACGCAAAAACGGTATAACAAAACTATTTTATCAAAAACAATTCAGTAAAAACTCTGTAGAGGCAATATCTAAAGAGCTGGGAATTTCAGCAGTAGAAATAGATCCTCTTGCGGGAAATATTATAGACAACACATTATATATAAGCAATTTAATTGCCAATTAAACATATGCACGACACATTGATATCAATACACAATCTGTCCGTAGAATACGGGGAAATCAGAGCATTGTCCAACGTCAATTTGGAGATATACCCGGACGATTTTCTGGGAATAATTGGGCCCAACGGCGGAGGTAAGACATCATTGGTCAAAGCCATCTTAAAGACCATACCCTATTCGGGAGAAATCATATATTCTCCAGATATTGAATATAACGGAATTCGCAAAATAGGTTATCTACCTCAAATATCAGACATAGACAAATCGTTTCCCATATCGGTTAAAGAAGTCGTATTATCGGGGCTTCAATCTCGCAAAGGTTTTTTCCGCAGATATAATTCGGATGATGAAAAAAGGGCGTTCGAATTACTGCAAATATGTTCCATCGATAATATTGCCAAACGGCCGATAGGTGAAATTTCCGGAGGACAAATGCAACGCACACTGTTATGCCGTGCACTTATATCCAATCCAAAATTGCTCATACTGGATGAACCTGCCAATTTCGTGGACAACAAATTCGAAAAAGAGCTTTATACTCTTTTAAAACAGCTGAACAACAGCATGGCAATAATAATGGTTTCTCATGATCTCGGAACCATCAGTTCGTATGTCAAATCCATTGTATGTGTGAATAAACATGTCCATCGTCACGATTCAAACATTATAACAGCAGAACAGTTAAATAACTATGACTGCCCTATCCAAATGATCTCACACGGAGAGATTCCTCATACCGTATTGGGAAAACATTCGATTTAACCAATGTAAATGTAATGGTAAAAACTGCGGGGAAAATGTTTTTATTTTATTTT
>CASFSC010000126.1 GCA_949296995.1 uncultured Alistipes sp.
GGATTCTTCCATAGGGAATACCTGATCGTAAAGATCGAAATTCAATCCTGACGTAAGAGGCATATGTAGTTTCTCCGTTGAAATAGCAGATTTTTCTGCCAATGAGTTTAATTTTTTCATATCTATTAGAATATCTGGTGAGTTTACTGACAGATACTCCATAAATGATGCCAATTTTTCTTTACACTTGAATAGAGATTGATTATCAACAAGTTCTATTAATTCAACCATATCGGCATATCCATTCTCACATGCTGTTTCCTTAAACAAGGACAGTAATTCTGAAACGCCTGCCGCAGCCCTTTTCCCGACAATATATTCCATTGTACGCAATAAATCGGGATTCTTTTCTATAACTTTCAAAAACAGTGCAACAGCTACGAATGATTCAACATCATTCTCCTTCATTGCCTCGTATGTTTCCATAGTAGGGACACTCATCCATTCATAATTTACGAGACAACATTCAAAATTAGGTTTAACTACAATATTTTCTGGTCTGACTCTGCCGTGAGCAACTCGGCTGTCGGCAAAATATAAGGCCATTTCACAAAAATTCTCTCGAACGATTGCAAGTTCCTTGATATTATGGGCATCGCACTTTTCTCTGCAAAAACGTTCTAAACTAACTCCACGAGGATTACCCATTAATACCACATCGCAATAATGAGTGTTACCTGCATCGTCAAAAACCAACATCTCATTGCCGAAGTAAAGATAATCCACTAAATATTGACTATGAATGGTTTGTACAACAGAGGATATGCGCCGCAAATAATGACCGGTAAATCTTGTATCATTGATAACCGTTTTCAATATGTAGTCTTTGCCGTTCCATTTAACGGGAATCGACATCATATTCTTAGTGCATGAAAAAACGACATCTCCCTTATCGTCATATTCAGGAAAAATATCCGAAATAGTTTTAAATCTCCCGGAAGGATTACATACAGATTCGATTATATTTGTGGTAGATATAAACATGGTTTCGATCAATCAAGTAAATTAACAGTGACAGAACCTATATTCATCATGCTTACCAAATCGGTCATTCCGGCATTGTAACTTATGCCCCGATAAACTCCTCTTTGGGCATCACCTCGTAAATCTGCAATACTATCACCATAAATATCTGGCATAATACTCGACATATCATATAATAAACGGGCATAATTTTCGTCAGGCAATTCACTTTTGTCACGTGCGAACAAAACCGAAGCGGCATTGATATTTGTCGAGATATGAATATTCATCATCAAAGCATTGCCATCCATCGTGGATAGTTCTTTTATGCAGCCTGCAATATCTGACAAACGTCTGTCATCTCCATCAGACGCTTCACCGTCAGTTATATTGAATATCGTCGGAGGATAACTGTGACGATGCCTCTTATCAGCGCACCACTTTTTCACTATATCGTAACAACGAAGCAATGCTTCATACATGGGAGTTTTACCACCACTGAAAGGTTGCACCCAGATTTTCTGTTCAACAACAGATACCATGCTGCGCCCATCGGGAAGAATACGTTCTTTATTGATTTTTATCTTGGACAACTCACTGCCTACAAGCTGGCTCGGAGTCATAAAAATTTTTTTAGAAGAAGGTAAAAGTGAGTTGATCTCGTTTCCGTGATATCCGAAAACTGCTATCTCAAAATAATCGGCATAACCAGTATCTTTACGACTACGGTTTATCAGTTCGGTTATCATCATATTGACCGCCAAAGCAACAGCCTCAGCCTTGGTCATCTGCTGATTATTAAACATCGTGAATTCTTCCATAGAACCGGACTGATCTATGAAAATAATAAAAGCCGTAGGGTTTTTACGTGTAATTCTGGCTCGATACATAGCAAATTCGGACAGGTTAACTATTCCAAAGCTACATATTTTTTTTCAATTTTCCCTCTGTATCGATATATTCATATGAATCCCCGATTCTCACTTTGGCATACCCATTTCGAAAATTACAAGCGAATTCATATTGCACCGGAATAACCTCCTGGCCATTTTTATCTATAAACCCATACAAACCGTTACAAGAAACCAGAGCAAATGATTCACGGAAAGGTCCGACCGTATCGTAGCATGAACAATCCAACACTTTGCATCCAGCGCTATCGATAAATCTCCATTGTGAATTTATTTTCACCGGAGCCACTCCCTCGCTGAAAGGCTCTGCATCTTCAAATACAGGTTCTATCTTAATCTGTCTGTTCTCCACATCCATGAACCCATATTTTCCATCATAACATATAAGTGAAAGGAAGCGGTCCGTATTGTCTATAATGCGACAATCATCAGTCAATACATCAGGTTCTCCACATAACGTTCCTAATAAACGCTCCAACTGAGGCAAATCAGGGTCAGTTGAGCGAAGCATCCTGCACATGGCATAAAGCTGCAAAGCACCTTCATCGAGCCATTCAGCCTCAAGCATATCCAACAGTTCGCACTTACCGTTCAAAATAGAAACAGGATTAAAAATAATATTATCGCTTTCATTATACTTTGCATACAAAGAACTGTCTCGGGCAAGTGCATGCAAACTGACAGATATGATAGCTATTGAATAATCGTCAATGTGCTTATTGAAAAAAGAGTTGTTACGCGCAGGATGCTGATATGCGGGCGAACCTAACAAAGAAGAGTGACATCCCGACAATGCAGGGACATACATTCCGTCGTAATCGATTATTTTCAGCACTCCGTCTTTACCAATCAATATATTATCTTGCTTCAAATCACCATGTGCGAACTCTTGTCTCATCAACCCAAAAGCCATTTTATCAAATGCATTTGCCAAAACAGCCAATCCATCATGCGATTCATTACGACACAGACGCTCTGTTTCATATCCCAACGTGACGGCATCGATCCACGGCATAACAACAACGGGAAAGTAATCACCTTTCCCGTATTCATCGTAAACATATATTTCGTCGGGTAAATACCGACATGGAATCAAATATTGCGATTCAACATTTTCAAGATACTCATAAACATTACAAACATGTTCGGCTCCACGCGTATAACATTTCAAGGCATACTCTTTACCTTCAACTTCTATACGGAAAACCGCAGCATAATTACCCGCTACAAAAACCGGCTCGCCATAAGCATCCGTCACAACAGTAAAACTGTCTAATGTACGGAACATT
The DNA here is from genome assembly GCA_949296995.1 of uncultured Alistipes sp. Lineage (GTDB taxonomy): Bacteria > Bacteroidota > Bacteroidia > Bacteroidales > Rikenellaceae > Alistipes_A. The sequence continues at coordinate 3,164 of CASFSC010000126.1, forward strand.
TTATGGCTATTGGTCAAAGTCTCAATATACTGATTTATGGTCGGGTATCTCATAGCCTGCTCGCACTATTCATTCATTATCTTATTCTGTCGGTTAATACTTTCAATATGAATGGCTTCAAGTACGACTTTCAAAAATTCTTCACTCAAACCAAGTTTTTTGGATTGACTCACTACTTTTTCAACTATACTGTTCCAACGTCCTCCCTGCAAAATGGCAACATTATTTTCACGTTTAACGCGTCCAATATTTTCAGCCACTTGCATACGTTTACT
>CASFSC010000127.1 GCA_949296995.1 uncultured Alistipes sp.
TTTGCCTGTTACAGATAAAAAAATAAAAACGGCACAACTTTTTAAAGACGGTTCAGAGATAAAATTCAAACAGGATAAGAAAGGGGTATATTTGGAATTTGATAAAGTTCCCGATGATATTGATTATGTCGTAGAATTGAATTTTTAATAGCAGCCTTAAACGAATAAATTGTATTCAAAGTAATATTTCAAAGTATGCAGGTGCGAATATGGTCCTGCATACTTTTTTATACAATGCTATATTACCTGTCTGTTATTGTATTGCCCTTATAGGAGGCATCTCTGCATATTTGCTTCCCGAAGTTTTTTGTAAAGACTTTGGCCCTGGGATCATAGGACTGAATTCCAGCACATGTCTTACCCTTGCCCTTTGGTCATCTGTGAAACGATCATTATAGCAATACATATAATCCATAATGTTGTGAGCAATGAATGTTTCACCTGTACAACTTGTTTTTGTAGCCAAATATTCTAGAGAATGTTGTCCCGACAAACCAAGCAGCCATTCGTCATATTTTTGTCTGTCATAGTTAGGAGTGTCATTACAATAGTCTGTGCCGTCACAACCATTATCGGAAAATGCATGAAGCAATCCGATGTAGTGTCCTAATTCATGAGCAAGGGTTGATATTATGTCTTCGTTGCTGTATTGCCAAGGTGTCGATTCTTCATAAATATATGTGTTGTTTATTGAAACACAATGAGGGTATTTAGGTTGGGGGTTGTTTAAATAGTAATCTCCGTTCGACAGACCTGCTAATGGCGCAGCATTCGTAGCATAAGGCAAATGAGTAATTCCGAGAATGTCATCGTTCGTATATGTGAATATTATGACGTTTATATATTGATTCGGATCCCAGATAATATCGGCTGTCGTGGGATCCATTGTATTCATGAATTGTTCACAGTCCATTATGGGGGTATTCCAATGGATGCGATTAACACCTGGTTCAGGCAACAAATTTCCTTCAGGGTCGTGTGATGCCAATGTAAATTCGAGGTTCATATTTACTCCGCTTGTCGAGTATTTTTGATTGCATGATGCCAGAATATCGGGTAAACGGCCTGGTTCTATATATTGATTTTTGTTAGACATGTCATTGTACAATACGTGAAATATGACAGGCAGTTCGTATTTATATTCCGTAGTTGCCGGTTGTTGTGTTATTTGTATTATTTGACGGCTATCTGCATTTTTAACTGTTATTTTAGCCGTTCTTGCAACTGAACCGGGGTTGGCCTCTACAGAAATGGTCAATGTTTCTCCGTTTTCTCCCGACATTTTGTCGGGTGTACACCATTGGTAATCATTGATCAAACTCCACGTATCACTACATTCTATTGTTACAGAAATCGATGTCGCTTCACTGCCTATGTTGAAAACAGATTCTGAAAGTTTTATATAGGAAGGTGTAGAATCTTTTTTGCAACTTGTTGATATTAATATTATAGTTAAACAGTATAGAATGTATTTAATAAATTTCATATTAATTATATTCATTGAATTTGATATTCAAAAATATAATTTTTTCTACAAAAAAATAAAAAGTACATATTACAATATATGTGCTTTAGGTCGGATTAGGATATCTTAACTTAATAGTTAATTAGTTGATATATAGTGTTATGGTTTTAAATATGGTGTGATCGGCTCCATCTGAAAAAATCAATAAGATTTCCCAAGGTCCGGATGTCGTACTTGAAGATGGTGCCGTAATTGTTATTTTTCTTCTTGTTTTGTCTATGTCTACGTTCCAGGATTCCGGAACATCGAGAGCTTTGATAATTGTAGGTGTTACTCTGCTGGACGAAATATAGTAGTATATTTCTTGTGTTTCATCATAATTGAAATATAACTCGGTATCATAAAGTTTTATATATAGAGACCCTGATCGTGGAACTATGAAAGTTGTATTGTCTGCAAGTGTAAACTCTATACGGTCATCATAAATATTAATGCCGTTTTCGGCGAATATCGATTCACCTCCGCTTCCTGCTGGTCCTGTTGGACCTTCAGGCCCTTGAGGTCCCTCGGGTCCTTGGGGCCCTTCAGCTCCTTGAGGCCCTTCCGGACCGGCGGGTCCTCGATCTCCCTGCTCCCCTTTTTCCCCTTTCTCTCCTTTCTCTCCTTT
>CASFSC010000128.1 GCA_949296995.1 uncultured Alistipes sp.
GTGATACCTGTCTCTGTTTCACCGTTGATGACGGCCCAGTTGATGGGCGCAGCTCCGCGGTACTGGGGCAGCAGGGAGGCGTGCAGGTTGAAGGTGCCCAGACGGGGCATGTTCCACACCACTTCGGGCAGCATGCGGAAAGCCACCACAATCTGCAGGTCGGCCTGCCAGGCGCGCAGGGCGTCCAGAAACTCTTCGTTTTTCAGCTTCTCAGGCTGGAGTAAGGGTAGGTTATGGTCCAGTGCATACTGCTTGACGGGCGAATATTGCAGCTTATGTCCGCGTCCGGCAGGCTTGTCGGGCATGGTGATGACGCCCACTACGTTGTAACCGCCTTCCACCAGGCAGCGCAGGGCCTCCACGGCAAAGTCGGGAGTACCCATATATACAATTCTAAGTTTTTGTTTATTCATTTTACCAACATCCAAATATGCAATATTGAGTCACGTCAAAGAAGTATATTTTTCAATTTTATCCCATGTCAGAAGCATTTGTAAAACGTTAAATTCTATCAAAAATCACTTTCTTGAGTAAGCTCAATATTTATTTCTTGAGTGTTCAAATTTGAATTCCGTTTTTTCAACTTTTAATATTACTATTTTCGTAAGTCACCGAAAGCGAATTAAATTCATAAGCACATGATTTTATTAAATTGAGATTATGATTATAGCATCAAAAGAGTTCAAAACAGCACTTACATATTGCTAATAGCGAAGACTTTAACCAACATAATAGCGCTAATACCGAGGCAACAACAGAACATAAAACTGAACACCCTATAAATTAAACTAGTCCGTTATATTTCGTACGAACTCGAAAGACAGAAGAGTATGAAAACAGATAAAGGACAAACATCCATACATATTGAATAAACCAATGAGACAGATTGTTTCATTGGTTTATTTATTAGCGAAAGTTACTCCCTATCACACTCCTGTTTTAATTTGAAGGGATGAGACTGCGGTAAAAGATAATTACTTCGTTTTTTGAAAATGAATAGGACGCAAAATAAAAAACAATCCCAACAATACGTAAGGTAGACTTAATAGCTGCCCCATATTTAGTGTAAGTGAGTTTTCAAAATCCACTTGATTTTCCTTTAAGAACTCAACTAAAAAACGAAAAGAAAAAATCAAAGTCAAACACCATCCAAAGTAAGAGCCTCGTTTATACTGCTTTCTTTTATATAAGACCATTGCAACCATGATTGCAAAAAACAAGAAATATGCTAATGCTTCGTAAAGTTGAGCCGGGTGTCTGGGCAATGAGTCAACCCGTTCAAATACAAAACCCCAAGGCACTTCTGTCGGCTTACCTATAATTTCCGAATTCATCAGATTTGCCAAACGAATAAAACCTGCCGCTAAGGGAGCAGCTATACCCATCATGTCCAAAATATCCAAATAGTGCATTTTTGTCTTACGACAAAAGAAGAACAGAGCAATGATAAGTCCTAATGTTCCGCCGTGACTAGCCAGCCCTGTATATCCGGTAAATATCCAGTCACCATTTGGTAAAAAGTGAACGGGCAATACAATTTCCAAAGGATGATTAAGAAAATAACTGGGATCATAAAAAAAGCAATGTCCTAATCGAGCCCCAGCCAATATACCAATGAAACAATAAGTAAAGAGTAGATCAAAATGCGCCATAGGATAACGGCGATATTTGAATAATTGATACACAACCATACTTCCTGTCAACAAGGCAATAATCCAAAAAATACTATACCAGCGAAGGCCAAAGTTTCCTAAGAACAAGCAAACTGGATCAGGATTCCAATTAATATATAATAGATTCATTATTTTACAATTTATTTATAAGGTTGAATTTTGGTTAGGAGAAAACATCTGCAAATAATTTTGATCTATTAATCCATGTTCTTTCATGGCATTAGCAAGGCGTTTAGATAATTCTATATTTTTCGTTGTTTTACAAACTTTTTGTAATCCACAAGCTGAGCATATTGGACAATTAGGCAATTTAATTTCTGAATAAATTTTTTCAATTGATGAAAAATCATCTAATATATCCTTTGGCACATGAGTTTGAATATATTCGTGTGATTTTTTCTCCTCTAAATAAGAGAAGAAATTCATTACTCCTTTATAATATGCATTATCCTCGCTATTAGTTTCTTTTACAAATCTTTTAAGATATTTCTGTGCATCAGAATATTTTCCTATAATGAATGCAAAAAGTGTTATGAAATAGCTTGCCGGCAAATCATTCCAATACGAATAAGAATTAAAATCTAATCGCAAAAGATCTTTCATTTTCAAACCAAAAATATGAATCGATTTATCTGCGATTAAAACATTATACAATTTTTGTATAGATGCTTTATTAAACAGAGATAACGAAACGGGGAAAAAAGCATCTTCTATCATATCTTGCATTACAGCTTCTGTCAATGACTTGGAATTTGACGCATCCTTATAACTTTTTCTTCCCAACAATGATATATGCGGTATATATACATAGAAAGCCGGAAAACCTAAATAGGATACATCTCTTATTAAAACATCGACACCTTGTTGAATAAATTTAGCTATTATATAACGAACTTCATCTGCATATGTTGTTTGCGTACCAAAAGCCTGCAAATCCATTATATATGATGCTTCATTCCCGAATAATGATTTAGGAAAAACTCCATCTCCACTAACTATAAATTTCCTAATTTCCACTGATCTACGATACAAGCTATCGGGCGTATCATTAAGGAAATAAGGCAATTCTTCCTGAGGTATATCCAACATCTTTTTACCAAAATCCAATTCATCTTTTATACCCTGATGAATTTCAGTTAATGCCCTAGAAAGTGCCGTAGAGAATGATGTGTCTGCACCAACATTCAAACGATATTTTTTCTTATCTTTATCCATGATGACTACCCCTAATGCGGGCAAAGAGAGACCACACGAAAAGTCCTTTACAATCAATGAATATCCAAAGCTTTCTATCTCTTTTATTATAGCGAGTTCTCGCGGATAATTTTGCAAAATTTCTATCGGTACTGAGGGAGGAGTTAATCTTTGATAGTATATTATCGAGACTGCATATCGTTCTATCAGTTCGCACAAGGCTTGAAATATACCTTCAGATGGAGTATTTCCAGCTGCCATTCCATTTGATCCAGTAAGAGTTAAAAGTAGATTATATGGAAGATATATTATTTTTTTTTCCAAAAAACTATAAAAGGGCACTGATACAATCCCATCTTGGCCGTTTTCCTTAAGTCGTTCAAAATACATGTCTATTTCGTCATTCTGTTTCTCGATAGACATATTAGGCATTATATCGTTCAAAAAATGCAAAGGAAGTTTTTTGAAACATTCTTTTGTCACAAGTTTTTCATCTGGGAAATAAAAATAGCCACATTCTTTTTTTAAATGTTTCAAAAACAATCTATTTAGACCATATATTCCTGTTAGATAGCCATTTTCTAACCTCTCAATAAATTCAGCATATGCACTAGCTAGTGCATACAGTCTACTTCGACCTTTGCCATTTGCCCCAAAATCACTAACCTCTTCTGGACTTTGTAAACGTACTGAATATATTTCAGTATAAGGGTGATACCACACTTCTTCATATGGCAATAAAGACACATTTGCTAAAATATTTCTTATTTTCGCTATTGTATTAATAGGGGTATCTTCTTTATAAGGACGTTTCATATTTCACCATTGTTTTATTACAAAATATAAGGATAAAAATCTTACAACTTTTATCCTTATATTTTCAAGTAGTTACAAATAACAATAATAACTCACAACACAGGACGTGCAAACTCCTTGGGATCACCTTCATCTCCTGCGAGCAAGCATAAACCTACGGCAGCCAAAGCAAATGCTTGTGCCGCTCTGTGGAAAGGTTCCTCTTTTTTTACGATATTAAACAATTTCATACGAATAGAATTTTAGTGTTTTGCGAATGTAGCGTTATTTTTCGAAAAACGTTCATATTTTCTAAAAAAAATCACTCCAACAAGAAGGAATAGCGTCGAATTTAACATTATTTCAAAAATAATCAGAGCATTTAAGCAGAAGCCTTTACTCATTATCGTTTGAATATAACTACTAGAAGGCAAAAATGGAACCAAAATGGTTTCCCAATTAAATGTAGATTGAGACATATAACTTATTAAAGCAAAAAACAAAGTACTTAATGTAGTGTATACAGAAGTTATATTTTTATAGCGAAGCACTATTGCAGAAAAGAACAGTCCCATTCCCCATAACGCAGGCACCCCTAAGAGAAAAAATGGAAAAGCACAAAGATACCTTATGATAAAATCATAGGGAACTATACCTATTATAGCACAAAAGATTATAACTATAGATATTTGAATAGCTATAATTAAGAATGTAGACATAGCTTGCAAGATAATAGTTAGGTAAAATTGTTTAGAGTTTATATAAAGTTGTTCTAACGTACCTAGTGCCGCTTCATTAGCAGTACTTGTAACATGTGTAGAAAAGATTGTTGTCATAAATATCCATGTAACATATCCCCCTAATAAAGAAGAGACATTTCCTGATATTAAGTCGGTTTGTTGCATTCCAATTAATAAAAAGAAAAAAAATAAAAACATCATTATAGTACTAAAGATAGTATTCAGCCAGTATCTTTTTAAATATATGATATCCTTGTTTACAATAGCTCTTAACAAATTAAAATAATACGATTTCATATAAGTTTAATTTCTGTTTGGTTCGCATTCTGTTTATAAAATTCCTCTATATCGTATTTGGTATTAACTATAGATATAATGGTTTCACATTCCCTACTTGACAACCGAGATAAAACTTCTAATATATTATCCGTAATATTATAAGTAAATATACGTTCAGTTGTTTCCTCAATTTGCAAATAGGGTTTTAGTATGTGAATTTCCGCATAGGATTTCAGACGATATGCACATCTACTTTGTTTGGAATTATATTCATGCAATTTTCCGTTTTTCAATAAGTAAATATTATCACATGTTGAAGTTACAAAATTCAAATCATGAGATGAGATTAGGAATAATTGTTGCTGGGTATATAGTTTCTGATTTAAGAATGTTATCAACTGATTCTGTGTTTCCATATCTAATCCCAACGTAGGTTCATCCAAAAAAACGACAGGGGAAGCAAAAGACAAAGCTATCACCAAAGCTACTTTCTGTTGCATTCCTCTTGATAATGTTTCTACTAAAGAGTTAGTTTTTTTATCTAAATCTAAAATTTTAAATAACTCTGTAGCATAGTTTTGAATGGACTTGAAAGGCACTCCTCTTAAACTAGCAAAATACTTTAAATTCTCCAACGGAGTTAATTTCCAATATATATTTCTATTACCTTCAAATAATGCAGAATAATATTTTGCCCCCTCCCCTTTCTTTTGTATATCTTGTAAGTCTGTATCAAAATACAATATATTTCCTGTATAAGCTACAAGATTTACACATGATTTTATTAACGTAGTCTTACCTGAACCATTTTTGCCCAATAATCCCACAATGCCTGTATCAGGAAAGTTAATAGTTATATCATCTAATATTACCAGATCTTTTTTATTGTCTCTATATGTTTTTTTTAAACGTTGCAAAGAAAGTGATGTCATTTTTACAATATGAGCTTATCCTAATTTATTAAAACAACTATGTCTTCATTAGAAGTTAAAAGAACTCGTCAAAAAAGAGCTTTTTCAATTTCGTTTCTCTTTGAAGTATCTGTAGAACGTTATTTTTATCATTTTTTTGAGCGGATTCCTTACTTTAAAATTACGAATCTATTCATTATTTGCAGCTGACAAAGCGTTAAAAAAAATAAAAATCAAAAAAATCAAAACAGAACTATCTATTGTTCACTCGTCCGAGAAGTGCACCAGCACCTGACGGTACGAATTGAATATCTTCGACTTCGACACAAAACCCAGATACTTCCCGTCGGCATCGACCACGGGAAGGTTCCATGCCTGTGTGTCGTCAAAAGTCTGCATCACCTGCTCCATGCTGTCGGTATCGAGCAGGCGCGCCGGAGCCGAAGTCATGAACTTGCCCACCGTGAAGCGGTGATAAAGCTCCTGTCGGAACATGATGTTGCGAATGTCGTCCAGCTGGACGATGCCCAGCAACTTGCCTTCCTGGTCGGTGACGGGGAAGACGTTGCGCCTCGACTGGGAAATGGCCCGCACCATTTCGCCCAAATCCATGTCGGGACGAACCGCAATGAAGTCCTTCTCCACCACGTTCTCCACCTTCATCAGCGTCAGCACGGCCTTGTCCTTGTGATGGGTCAGCAGCTCGCCTTTCTTGGCCAGACGCATGGAATAGATGCTATGGGGCTCGAAGACGATAATCGTCAGATAGGAACTGACGGAAACAATCATCAGAGGCAGGAACAGGTCGTAACCGCCCGTCAGCTCGGCAATGAGGAAGACACCCGTCAGCGGGGCATGCATCACGCCGCTCATCACGCCCGCCATGCCCATCAGGGCAAAGTTCTTTTCGGGCAGGTAGGCCGTCACCGCGAACTCGTTGCTGAAGTGCGAGAACACGAAACCGGCAATGCAGCCCAGATAGAGCGAAGGCGCAAAGATACCGCCACAACCGCCGCCCCCGTTGGTGGCACTCGAAGCGAACACCTTGAACAGGATAATCAGCATCAGGTAGATGAGCAGCAGGTGGCTGTGCCCGTAAAAGAGGGAGTTGTTCATCACCGTGTCCCACTCGGCATTGCTGGTGCCGTTGAGCAGCAGTTCGATGGTGTCGTAGCCTTCGCCGTAGAGCGGAGGGAAGAGGAAGATGAGGATGCTGAGCATGGCACCGCCCACCATCAGTTTCTTGTATGGCTTCTGCAGTTTGGCAAAGACGCCTTCGACCGAATTCATGGCACGGGTGAAGTAGAGCGAAACCAGTCCGCAGAAGATGCCCAGCATGATGACGTAGGGAATGCGCCCCAACTCGAAAGGCTGGTCCAGGTGGAACTTGAACATGGCTTCCTGCCCGGTCACCACGTAGGAGACTGTTGCCGCCGTCACCGCCGATATCAATAGGGGCAGCAGCGACGACATGGTGAGGTCGATCATCAGCACCTCCAGCGTGAACACCAGTCCCGCTATGGGCGCCTTGAAGATGCCCGCCACGGCACCCGCCGCACCACAGCCCACGAGGAGCATCAGCGTGCGGTGCTCCATCTTGAAGACGGAACCCAGGTCGGACCCGATGGCCGACCCCGTCAGCACGATAGGCGCCTCGGCTCCAACCGAACCACCGAACCCGATGGTGATGGAGCTGGCGATGATGGACGACCACGTATTGTGCCGCTTGATGCGCCCCTGCCGCCGCGAGATGGCGTACAGAATCTTGGTGACTCCGTGGCTGATGTCGTCCTTCACCACATAGCGCACAAACAGTCCGGCCAGGAAGATACCCACTACCGGATAGACCAGATACAGGTAGTTGGCCTCGGTCGTATCGAAGTTCTCCGTCAGGAAGTTCTGTATCCAGTGTATCAGCATCTTCAGTATCAGTGCCGCGAAAGCCGTGAAGATGCCCACCAGGAAGCTCAGAATGAGGATGAACTGTTTCTCCTTCAGGTTCTTCTCGCGCCAGATGATGAAGCGCTGCAATCTGCTTTTATGTTCTTTTGCCATTGCTCTATTCCCGGATTATTTTTATCAGTCCGCCCTTGTCGAGCTTGATGATGCTAGAAGGTTTGGGGTGTCCGGTCTCTTCCTGACGGAAACCCACGATATAGTCGACAGCCGACTTGATTTCCTCGCTGATTTCGCTGAAGTTGGCGGGCGACGGCTGTCCGCTGATGTTGGCCGACGTCGAAACGATGGCCTTGCGGAACTGCTGGCAAAGGCGTTTGGAGAACGCTTCGCCGGTGACGCGGATGCCTACGCTACCGTCGGCGGCAAGCAGGTTGGGCGCCAGGTTGCGCGCTCCGGAGTAGATGATGGTGAGCGGCTTGTCGGCCAGTTCGATAAGGTCCCATGCCACTTCGGGCACGTCCTGCACGTAGAAGTCCACCTTCACGGCCGAGTCGACCAGCACCAGCATGGCCTTGCTGTCAGCACGTTGCTTGATTTCGTACACGCGGCGCACGGCTTCTTCGTTGGTAGCGTCGCACCCAATTCCCCAGATGGTGTCTGTGGGATACAATATCACCCCGCCCCGGCTCATCACCTCGCAGGCTTTTTTGATGTCTTCTGTCATTTCTTGCTGTATAATTTCATTGATTAAACACGCAAAAATAGTATTTTTGCAGCGATAACTAACAACGTTTCGAAGAAAACAATGGAAGAAATTCACTTTAACCACACACTGCCTATACAACTACGCTTTAACGACGTTGACAAGTTCGGACACGTCAACAACACCGTCTATTTCTCGTTCTACGACTTGGGCAAGACGGAATACTTCGCTTCGGTGTGTCCGCATGTCGACTGGGAGAAGGACGGCATTGTCGTCGTCCACATCGAAGCCGACTTCCTCTCGCAAATCTACGGTTCCGACCACATTGCCGTGCAGACTGCCGTCACCGAAATCGGTACCAAAAGCTTCCGCCTGGCGCAGCGGGTCATCGACACGCTGACGAACGAAACCAAATGTGTCTGCACCTCGGTGATGGTGGCGTTCGACCTCACCAAGCACGAATCCAAACCCCTGGAGCAGGACTGGATAGATGCCATCTGCCGATACGAGGGCAAAGACCTGAGGAAGAAAAAGTAACCCCTTCATACACATGCGCCATGCCCTACCTGCAACCCTACCTCTCGCCCTTGGGACCGATGACGATGGCCAGCGACGGCCGTTGCCTGACCGGCCTGTGGTTTGACGGACAGAAGTACTTCCCCGACCTGACGGCCGGCACATACGAATGGCGCGACCTGCCCCTATTCGACGACGTCCGCCTGTGGCTGGCCGACTACTTTCGCGGCTGCCGCCCCAGTATTACCCCACCCCTGCAACTCGCAGGAAGCCCCTTCCGCCAGCAGGTATGGAAACTGCTGCAGGAAATCCCCTACGGACAGACGGTGACCTACCGGGACATCGCCCGCCAACTGGCCCGGCTGCAAAACAGCGACAGGGCTGTGGCTGCACAGGCCGTCGGAGGCGCTGTGGGTCACAACCCTGTCAGTATCATTGT
>CASFSC010000129.1 GCA_949296995.1 uncultured Alistipes sp.
CATAAATATTTCACCCCTTATTTCAAAAAAATCGGGATATCCGCTACCCATCAACTCCAAAGGAATGGAACGTATCGTACGAACATTTACCGTAACATCATCTCCACGAGTCCCGTCTCCACGAGTCGCAGCACGTTCCAACTTACCGTTTTTATATGTGAGACTTATTGCCGTACCATCAAATTTCAATTCACACACATAATCGACTTTTCCCACCTCTTTGACCACACGAGCATCGAAATCGCGTAATTCATCAATCGAATAGGTGTTGGCCAAAGACAACATGGGATAATGGTGTTCAACCTGAACAAATTCATTTGTCACATCACTTCCGACACGATTAGTTGGGGAATTGGGATCATAAAACTCCGGATATTTAGCTTCCAGTTCCTGCAACTCCTTCATCATCATGTCATACTCATAATCGCTTATTTGAGGATCGTTGAGTATGTAGTATCTGTAATTATGGTAGTTAAGTTTTTTCCTTAAATCCTCTATTTTCTCGCGCATAAATCCGATATTTATTACTTGTAAAGGTATAAAATTGTTTTTTCTGTAAAAAAAGTTTTGATGACTATTTTGATTTCCAAATTTTATGTATACTTGCACAAAATTTAAACCGGACAACCTAACTTTATAAATAGAAAGATATACAATTAATATTGGCATGAGCAAAGAAACAAAAGTTAAGAGAAGAGTAGCAACAAGTTTAAAAAATCTTTCTCCTGAACTTCAGGAAGAAGTAAGAAAAAAATATCCTCAAGGTTATACGGACCACATGATCCGTGTTGACAAAGGACCTGGTGATTTTTTCTATGCCATCGTATTGGAGACTGAAGACACGAGTTATCTGATAAAAGTAGATGTAAAAGTTGACGATCAATTGGAAGATGATGAAGACAAAGGCTTCTACGACGACGATGAAATCAAAGGGGCAGATGAAATTATCGATGCTACCGATGATAATTTCGAAGAAGACGAGTAACAGATAGGAATAAACGTTATTGACACAAAAACTCCAGGATATGTTTTCTGGAGTTTTTGCTTTATTATTAAACCAAAGGTTATGTAAACTCAAGTGTTATTATTCTGTACAGTGAAAATAATACCGATATAAGAGTCTGATTCCTTATCTTTAAAATTTGTATTTTGCTTAACAGGGAAAGGCATCAATACTGTAAAACCTCGAACAAAGAAGATGCGCAATTTTGATAAAACATATTTATCAAAATTATTTTAACGCTAAAATCAAAATATAATAATTATCTATTACACTTACAGTTTTTTCATGTAATAGTATTATAATGATATTGACAGGACAAAACCTGCAACACGATTCTCTGTTTAAACTTATCAAAGATATACAAAAAAATAAAAGCCCTGAAATTTCAGGGCTTTTATTTTATAAAATACAATTTTATGTTGTATCACTCAATCCACGATTACCATTCAAGAATTTTCATGAAATCATAGTCTGCAGGATTTGCAACGTAAGCTTTTGCAGCTTCGTAATCAGCAGGAGTGATATAATTCAATATTGTATTGATAACTGCTTTAACATCGTCAGAATCGATATTAACCAAACGTGGTGGGATTTTTCCGGTTGTAGGATCCTGAAGATCTTTCAGATACAAAGGAGAAACTTCACCCGATGTACTTACATAAACCATGCAACCAGTTTTACCTTCGCTGAACAACTTGTATGTACCCATACCAAGCTGTGAGCAGTAAACCAAGTCATAAGCGACAGGAGTCTGGCAACGTACTTCGTAACCGATTTCAACTGGACGAGATTTAACCTTGATTTTCAATTCAGTAAGTTTCTTTTCCAGCAATTCGTTGAAGATATGAGCTTTTGACACCTTACCCAATTCAGGATGTCCGTGATCGTCATATGTAAAGTGAACGCCTGATTTTTTGATTTCTTCATCACTCAAAGCATGGAACACGCCTTCTGAAATCATTGCAACACCATATTCAACGCCCATGATCTTACGTTTCAGTATTGAAGAAACTACCAGATTAACGATCTTTTCAACAGTGATGGTTGTCTTATTGAACATTTCCGGTATAACTATCATAGGATAGTGGCATGCTGTACCGATACCGAATGCAAGGTGTCCTGCTGAACGTCCCATAGCTGCAACCACAAACCAGTTTGCACTTGTCTTGGCATCTGTGTAAACTGTACGTCCTATAACTGAACCCATTTCCATTGCAGACTGATAACCGAATGTAGGAGTACCTGCAGGCAGTGGAAGGTCATTGTCAATAGTCTTCGGAACGTGAATATTAGCAATAGGATATTTCTTTTCAGTAAGGAATTTGGCAATTCTATTAGCAGTAGAAGCTGTGTCATCACCTCCCACAGTAATCAACAGTTTAATGTTGTTCTTAACGAAGAAATCAAGATTGAAATCTTCTTCGAAATTTTTGTCAGTAGGTTTGAAACGGCTCATAGTAAGATATGAACCTCCACGATTGAAAATATCGTCTGCCAAAAGAAAATCTATATCGGTTGTACGAGGATTAGGATTGAACAGTCCAGAATAACCTCCGTGTAAACCAATTACACGATATCCTTTGCTCAAAAATGTTTTGGCTACACTTCCCACTACGGTATTCATACCGGGTGCCGGACCGCCTCCTGTCAAAATTGCAATTGCATCCATTGATTTATTCTCGTTTAAACTTTTTAATTAATTGATTATCCAAGTACGTTCAAAGCGTTCAGATCTTTGAAAGCAATCTTCAAACGTTCAACGATAGATTCTTCACCTTTACGCAACCATACTCGTGGATCGTAATATTTCTTGTTAGGTTTGTCTGCACCTTCTGGGTTACCAAGCTGACCCTGAAGATAAGCTTCCTTGTCGATATAGAATTTACGAATACCGTTCCAGAATGCCCATTGTGTATCTGTATCAAGGTTCATCTTGATAACGCCATAGCTGATAGCTTCCTGTATTTTTTCTGGTTCTGAACCTGAACCGCCATGGAATACGAAGTTAACCGGTTTTTTGTTTGCTGTACCAAGTTTCTTGTGGATATATTCCTGAGAATCTCTCAAAATACCCGGGCTCAACACGACATTACCTGGTTTATAAACACCGTGTACATTACCAAATGATGCTGCGATAGTGAAGTTAGGACTGATTTTGCTCAGTTCTTCGTATGCATAGCATACATCTTCAGGCTGAGTGTAAAGTTTTGATGAATCAACATGTGAATTGTCAACTCCATCTTCTTCTCCACCTGTAATACCGAGTTCGATTTCAAGAGTCATATTCATTTTGCTCATACGGGCAAGATATTTTTTGCAGATCTCGATATTTTCTTTCAATGGTTCTTCTGAAAGATCGAGCATATGTGAGCTGAACAATGGTTTGCCTGTTTGTGCAAAATATTTTTCACCTTCATCCAAAAGTCCGTCGATCCATGGAAGCAATTTTTTAGCTGCATGGTCTGTATGAAGAACAACTGGAATACCATAAAATTCAGCCAAAGTATGAACATGTTTAGCTGCTGAAACAGCTCCCAGAACTGCAGCTTTCTGACCTTCGTTTGAAAGACTTTTTCCTGCATAGAAAGCAGCTCCGCCATTTGACAACTGGATCATTACAGGTGAATTTACAGCTGCGGCTGTTTCCATTACGGCATTGACTGTATCAGTACCTGTTACGTTTACTGCGGGCATTGCAAACCCTTTTTCTTTTGCATACGCAAAAAGTTCCTGAAGTTCTTTTCCTGAGATTACTCCAGCAGAAAATTTTTTACTCATGATCGCTTTATTTTAGTATTGTTAAAGTTTGTTTTTATTTCAGCACTCAAAAGTACTACTTTTTTTAATTATTTAAAAAATTTTAATCTGGCTATTTCTTAACAGCTTCGGCCATTGCCTGTGCCAAGATATCGCAACCTGCAATTTTTTCTTGTGTCGGACGTCCATGTACCTCTACCGGATCAGCAACCATATGCCAGCCTATACGGGATGCGAACTCTTTCAAATTCTTCACACCGCCGCCATTCCAACTGTAAGTTCCAAATATTCCAAGATTCTTATTTTTAACGCCCATATGTTCCAATTCACGCGTAAGAGATTCCATCAGCGGGAACATTTGCATATTGTATGCACAACTGCCAAGAATTACACCCTTATAACGCCATATATCATTTATCAGATAAGACATATGGGTTTTGGAAACATCATATACACGAATCTTTTGAACACCAGCCTTAGATACCTGATGAGCTATATAATCTGCCATCTGAGCTGTATTTCCATACATCGACGCATAGATAACGACAACACCTTCTTCAGCTTCATAACGGCTCCATTTGTCATAAAGAGAGATAACTTTTGAAGGATTCTTGCGCCATACTATACCATGCAAAGGACAAATGGTATTTATATTGACATCTGCAAGTTTGGCGAATGCCTTCTGAACCATACTGCTGTATTTACCGACAATGTTGGAATAGTAGCGTCTCATTTCATCTTCATAAAATGAAAAGTCCACTTGATCGTCGAACACTCCACCGTCCAACGTACCGAACATTCCGAAAGCATCTCCCGAAAAGAGAATACCATCGGTAATATCATAGCTCATCATTGTTTCGGGCCAATGCACCCAAGGAGTAAACACAAATTTCAGTTTATGATATCCCAAATCGAGCATATCCCCATCCTTAACTTCACACAGATTGTCTCTTTTGCCGAAATAAGCATCCAACACCTTAAATGTTTTGCTATTTCCTATTATTTTCACATCGGGATAACGTGCAATAAGATTTTCGATTTCACCAGCATGATCCAGTTCCATATGGTGTATGACAAGATAATCGAGTTCACGACCGTCCAGACACTCTTCGATCCAATCCAGATAATAACGATCGCTGCCCGTTTCAACCGTATCCATCAATGCACATTTATCATCCTTAATCAAATAAGAATTATATGACACACCGTATGGGATAGGCCATATATTTTCAAATAGTTCCTTACGACGATCATTGACTCCTGTCCAAAACAGTCGTTCTGTAATTTTCTGTCTGCAATACATAATATCTATTTTTATATTTTTAATTCATTTTCAGTCTTTTCCCAATCGTATTTTACAATACAGTAGATTCCTATTTGCCATAAATAAAGTGCCTTGAATGAATGAATGACATTTACTATTACACTAAAATGAATCGAGAACTACACAAAACAGCATAAAGAAACATTATGCCAAAAGGCTATTCAGTTATCGGTTTGGCAGCATCGTTAACCTGTCGGGTGGCAACCTTATAATTGGCAATTACACTGCATCCGTTTACACAACCTCCCTCACATGCCATAACTTCCACCATATTACCGGGACAACTTTTAGCATACCCCTTCAACTCTTTTATGGTAGTTTTATCGAGTCCGTTTATAACTACTGGAGTAATAGCGACACTACCGCCCAATTTTTCTTTGACGGCTCCCATTACACCCGAGGTAACCGCATAACGACGGCTTGTAGGATCTATATTCCGATCCATATCGATAGCACTGCTTACTCCCACATCTATATTGGCTGCAACCAACATGGATCCTACTTCTTCAAAACTGAGCATCAAATCCGTATTGGGATCCATATATGTTTCAAAACGTTTGGAAAGGCAAGGCCCTATGAATACGACCGTTGCATCCGGATATTTTTCACGGGCTATTTTTGCTGCATAGTGCATTGGTGTTCCCGTATCAGAAACAAACGGTTTAAGTTCTGGAATATGTTTCTTGACCAAAGAGGTATATGAAGGACAACATGAAGTTGTCATGAAGGCTTGGCCTTCAGCCATTTTATGTGCAAACTCTTTAGCTTCGTTAGCCGTAGTTTCGTCAGCCCCTTTTGCGACTTCGATAACATCATCGAATCCGAGCTGTTTTATGGCACCTAAAATTTTAGCAAGAGGTGCACGGAATTGTCCTGCAATAGCTGGCGCCACTATTGCGACAACAGGATGTTCGCCCTTCAATGCCTTGAACACATCGACGAGATGCGATTTTTCCATAACCGCTCCGAAAGGACATGATGAGACACAACGTCCGCAATATATACATTTTCCGTAATCTATAACCTCCCTGCCATGTTCGTTTTTGGAGATAGCCCCGACTGGGCACGATTCCTCACATGGCACCGGTACATAAATAACGGCATGGAAAGGGCATACTTTCTGACACATTCCACAATTGACACATTTGGTATGATCTATATGAGCCTGACCGTTCTCAAAAGATATGGCATCCTTGGGACAATTTACCATACAAGGACGTGCAAGGCATCCACGACACATGTTGGTAATAACATAATTAACCTTGACACATGCGCTGCAAACACCATCTACCACCGTAAGCGGTTGTGCCGATATTTCTGTTCGTTCAAAAGCCTTGTCTACATATTCTGAAAGAGGTATAAGCTCATCCGTTTCGTCCTGTATGCTGAATCCCAAAAGCGCCATGATCTTATATTTTATCATAGCCCTGTCTTTATAGATACAGCATCTGGAAAAATCGCCATCCTTAGGCCGAAGCTCCAACGGGATACGGTCCACTTTCAGCTTAAGCTCACCATTCATAAGCAATCGCGACATTCTGGTAAGCAGTTCGCGTCTTATGAGCATTGCATTATTTAAGGCAGCCATAAGTTATTTGAGTTTAGATTTGATAACCTTAACAATTTTAGGAATGGATGCTTCATCCACTACTTCATCACCCACAATCACAAAAGGGGCACGCATAGCATTCTGCTTATTACAAAAATCCAGACACGGAGAACCCTTTATATCCACCTTTTCTAAAATATCCTTGGGCAGATGTTCTTCCAAAAGCTGTAACTCTGCACCGCCCATAACATAACAGAGCGTTCCCGTACATATCTTTACCTCAAGTTTTTCACTCATAACCAATTCGGTTTATATATATTGTATAGTTACTTCCTTTTTAAATTTTGTTTGCAATATTTCGGCAAGTCTTTTGATCAACAGACGCCTCACTTCAAGTTCCACAGGCACATTTGAATTCTGATGTACCGGTTTCACTCCAGTCCCGACAATAAAATCTATTTTGTCGTGTGCCAACAACATTCCTGCCACGATAAAGTCTGTCCCTTCTGTAGCCAATGACTCACCTGTTTTTAAATTTTCCAACGCACGTTTTGCCTTACTGAGAGTCAAGACACCTTCCGTCACAAGATCTATACCCTCAATCGAAGATGTAGGAGGTAAACCCGAAATATCCCGTTTCATATGAACCGTTATATCACGCTTAAGTTCTCGTGCTATTATTTTAGCCGTGGTACCTCCGCATACTAATTTGGTTCCTTGATATGAATTAATCAATGCTGCCAACGACGCATCCGAAGTCTGTTCGAAGGGGGGGCCTGAACATACTATTATTTTGCGTATTTCACTGGAATTTTCGAATGGCAAAATCATATTGCTTGAATTTAAAGGGAAATACGATTATTCATCTTTCCCAGAATATTATAACGTTCTTTTTCCATGAAAGATTATTCTCTCTCGGCATAACATTTTCCATATAAACATCGTTTCATAAGGAGAGAATTACCGCATGCTCGTAATTATTTATTATTACCTTTGCAAAGGTATAAATTATATTGATAAATATAATGAAAAAAGGGCTTCTTATAACGGTCATATTACTTTTGTGCACAGTAACGATGTTGCCGGCACAAAGGGGTAACGGTTATACCGATATAAGAACTGAAATATCGGGTAAAGATACCATTACTGTTGTCGATATAGTATCCATACCTGTTTTCAGACGTAAAATAGACACCCGCCGTTATGCAAAATTGATTGCCAACATCAAAGCGGTCTATCCCATTGCAAAAGAGGCAAAAACAACATTAATGGATATGGAGACATACATGCTCAATCTGAAAACGGAACGGGAACAGAAAGAGTATGTCAAATTGATAGAGCAGATGCTGAAAAGGAAATACACTCCCATTCTGAAAAAGATGACATATTCACAAGGTAAAATTCTTATAAAGCTTATAGACAGAGAGACTAGCCACTCCTCCTATGAACTTGTAAAAGAGTTGAGAGGTGGTTTTAGTGCATTTTTTTACCAGGGAATAGCCCGTATGTTCGGGGCCAATCTTAAAGAAAAATATGACAGATACGGCGAAGATCTCGTTTTAGAACACCTTATAATGCTTTACGAAGCAGGCATGCTTTAAACAATTTATTTATCTGATATATCCGAGTTCGCGGATAAATTCTTTTGCCTCATCGCTGATATCATCCCTTCGGTCGAACCATGTTCCAGATTCAATCAACCGTTTTTTATCTTCGTTTATTTTCCCTGTTATCGGATAATCAGGCAGTTCTACAGATTGATAATAACTCCTTTCCGATGGTAAAATAACACGCGTAAATACAGAAGATTTTGTCGGCTTACGGTCCGCTTCCCAAACAAACCCAGGTAATACCTGAGCCTGATCGGCCGGAATTTTATCCATCGGATATATTGCATAATTAGGATTACCTCGCCAAATTATCTTATCTATTTTTTTCTCTGCAAAAAGAAAGGTAATATTAGCACATTCAACTGTAGCAAACCCATTCACATAACGATCTGTACTATCTCCGTCTTCCATATAATAATATGTCTGCCCGTTCCCGACGACATCCATTTTATGTATGACTCCGGAATTGAAAAACGCCTCCATCGTTTTACCTTTTACCTGATTATAGTGCATGCCATCGACATCGGATCCCATAATCGGTTCACCGGTAAAAAGAGCCCTCTCAATTTTCTGATTTTTAGTCAATACCTGTACAAATTGTGATTTGACCTGATTATTTTCATTCCACATAACAGGATCTTTATACATATAAAGTGTGGAATCGACCGAAAAGCCTACCAACGAATCGCATACGGCCTGAAAATCCGAACGATATATACGAACATTATTATATGCTCTCATCTCACGAGACACTGAATCTGTCTTGGCGGCTGCATTCTCAGTCGTCGTTATGCTATCTGGAATTACAGACTCTTCAGAATATTCAGGCAATGAATCGATCGGTATCAATGTATCATTGTGCTGTTTCTCAAACTGGGCCATGGCTTCAGCAACCATACGATCTCTTTTTTCCTGCCGTGCCTTGATTTTTTCAGCCCTTGCCTGCTGTCGTGCAAGACGTTTTTGACGTGCTCGCTCTTGTTTCAACTCACGTCTGGATAATTTAGGTTCAACTGAAATCGTCTCTTCAATATTTAGAATGCTATCAGACTCAACTTTTATCTCTTTATCAACAGATACAATATCTGCAACATTAGAGTTACCTTTCAACATATTCTCTACACCAGATTCAGACATAGCCACGGAATCTGCCAAAACAAGCGAATCTGCCATGGCTAAAGAATCCGACAATGCTGCAGAATCTGATCTCTGAATAGTAAAGATTAACATGGAATCGGAACGCATATAAAGAGTATCCGGTTCCTGAGGATCGAAATTCAATACCGATGGATTACGCGTCAGCAATGCATTACCCGGCCCCCCCCAATACTGTACATAATCGCCAAAAGCCATTGCATGTTGTTCTTCATCCCTTATCTGGACATTTCCCAACAACAACGCGTCTTCGCTTTGAGTATTGTAATGTATGGTATCTGCCCATACTTCTTGATTAGTGGTAATAATATAAACACTGTCATGGAAAAAATATTTATCCGCTTTAGTGTCATATTCCCCTTTCAAGGCAGACAACATTTCAAGATTATCGTTCCAAATATAAGAACGTGTATAAAATTTGGCTATTTCACTATCGAGATTATAGCTTACCGAGTCTGATTTCATGATGTAGTCTTTGTTCCGCATTTCGACATTACCTACGCCAACAATATCGCGGGTAGAAGTATAATAATATCCTTTATCGGACTCAATCATATTGTCTTTTTGGGTTATCGTACCTCCACCTGTATAATAACCTACATCATCTTTAGTATTGAACGAGAAATTATATGTATACAAAACCGCATCACGATCCACGGTCTTCACCAGAGGTGCATATACCCGTGCCGTATTTATATAACCGTTGTAATCGGCCTTATCCCCATAAATAAACGTAGAATCTTTATTAATAATGACATTGTTAAAACAATCCATCATCATAGAGTTATACCTAACAGCACTGTCACAAGTTATAACTGCGCCATTATGGAAAAAGACGACATGTCCTAAAAGATTAACAGCTGACGAATCACCTACTTTTACAGGTTTTATAAGATCTGCTCTATAATCGACAAATTGTTTTTCTTGTTCTGCAGGTGTTGATTGCACATTTGAGTCAACTTGCTGAACAGTTTGTATGTTTGAAGTCTGAGTACTGTTATTCTGAGATGATGCAGGAGTGCGCTGAGCAAAAATACCCGCTGCAACAAACAGCATCGAACACCCGAGCAATATAGTTTTTTTAGAAAACACCCTGAAGCAACTATTTTAAAAAGGATTTATATTTAAAATCACAATTTTTGAAATCATCGTCAATACGTAAATACATACCTGCGACTTTTTCATCGAGCCATTTCAGGAACTCTTTTTCCTGTTTATCCTGTAAAGCCAATTCTTCGATACTATTGAAATCATCCTTAAGAGTCGCGGGATGGGCTGGTATTATCTCTACCAATTTAACTACCTTAACGATAGAATTAGCTTTCAAATCTTCAGAACGGAACGGTTTAGAAATCTCTCCTATCTTCAAATCTTTCAACACAGCATAGTCATTTTCATTAACAGCCTCTTTATAAAATCTGGTTGAAGTCAAAGATGCATACGGCGTACCTTGCTGTTCCAAATATTCCTGATTACTCACAATTCCTCCGTTATATTTAGAATATTTATCATCAGAATAGAGTGCAGCAGCCTCCTCAAATGTTATATCTCCTGAATTTATACGATTCAAAACTGTATCTACCATATTAAATGTCGATTCCAGTTCCTCATCCGTATACTCAGGTTTGAGCAATATATGGCGAACACGATATTCATTTCCTCTGACCTCCAAAAGTTGTATTATGTGAAACCCATATTCAGTCTCCACAATTTCAGAAACCTGATTAACTTTCAATTTACTAAGAGCATCTGCAAATGCCGGCACAAAAGCCTCTTTAACTGCAAAATCCATTTCGCCACCATTACGTGAGCTTCCTGGGTCCTGTGAATAGAGACGTGCCAAGGCGGCAAAATTGGCACCATTTATAATTCTTTCACGCAACTCCAACAAACGAGTTCTTGTACGAAACTTGGCTTCTTCGGCCGAAAGAGGAAGTTTTACTATATGGGCATACACGTATTGTTCCGGGATAATAGGAATTTTATCTTTAGGTAGTTCTTTATAGAACCTTTCAACTTCATTGTTAGTAACGGTAATCTTACTTTTAATATCGCGCTGCATCGCTGCTGCCGATTCACTTTCCTTGTATTGTGCTGATAATTCTTCCCTTATATTGAATATCGGTTTATGATACAAAGCCTCAACCGCAGATATTGATCCTACTCGTTCAACCTCCTGTTGTATCATCTGTTCGACCTGAAGCTGTATCTGATTAAGAGGAACATCCAATGAGTCTATTTGAGCCTGATTATACAACAAACGTTGGAGCAACAGACTTTCAAGAGCTTCACAATATGGATTTCTATCAGAAGTATATCCAGCTGCTCTATACTCGTTCTGAATATTTTTAGCCATCATATCTACTTCTGAATACATTATCGAAGAATTACCTATGACAGCAACTATTTTATCAGCTATAAATTTTTCCTGAGCCGACAAGTTGAAAATACCGACTCCCAATGTCATTATAACAAGAAAAACTATTAAAACTCCGCTTCGTCTAAACATATTGTAAATTTTATTTTTTTATTTTCAATTTTTTGTCTGCTACCGCATTTTTATAAAGGCTATCCTCATAATTGCGTATCAATTCCTGTTTACGTTCATTAAAAATGACTCGTTTTATTATATCAGAAACATTCTCTTTAGGCTGATAATCCCCAGACAACCTTCGGTCGGTTATTTTTGCCAAATATATATAATCTTTAACAGGAAATTCAAACACCTTATTTTCGGTAAGCATATTGTCATATTTTTTATCCTTATCAACAGGTAGCATCAACTGCAATTCTGAAAAATCGCTCCATGAATTGAACTCGGTCATTTCGAATCCGTTTTTAGTACATATATCCAACACATTCTGATAATCTTCGCTGCGAGACGAATTCATCAATTCTTTCAATTTGGCAAATTGTCTGTAATTATCCGGCACTTTAACCACTCGGGCCTTAACAATAGCTTTATCAAGGACAAAATCGCCTTTATGTTGATTATAATAATCATCTATCTGCTCATCAGTGAAAACGGTATCGATATGGTTATCTATATAAAACTGATCTACCTTGTATGTTAGAAGAGATGTTCTGTACTCTTCAACCATTTTTTCAATATCATCTTCACTACCCTTAAAAATCTGTTCTGCTTCGACAACTTTTAGCTGTTTTTTCACCCACTGATCAACATAACTGTCAAGCAATTTTACGCTATCTTCCGATGACATGCCGGGAGTAAAGATGGACTCTATATCATATAAATAAAGCGACTGTCCATTCACTTCTGCCAACAACTGTTTATCTGCAAAGAGATTGGGGAAGCGTTTGCAGGAGGCAAACGCAACTATAAATAGTAAAAGTAAAATATATCCTTTTATTTTCATATACTCCTACAACGACTTAGTATCCTTCTTTATTGTTCGGTAAATAGAAACGAATGCTATAATAACAACGACACAAGCTATTGCATACAATATGTAATATAATGTCTGATTTGAAACCATTTCAGATGTAGGCACTATTTTCTGGTCATTCAAAATCCACGAGAAATAAGATATGGCATTATTTACAGCATGTATAAATATCACCGGGACCAATGATTGAGTCAAATAATAGACATATCCCAACATTAATGCGACAAAAAAGGCATTGATTGCCTGAGGCGGATTTATATGAACTATTCCGAATACGGCAGAAGCTATAATTATACCTCTGAACGGGCCATATTTTGCAGTAAGTGCATCCTGAATTATTCCTCGGAATAAAATTTCTTCCATAATTGGAGCCATAACAAGCATTGTTATCATCATCCATCCGCCAGCCCCCATAATATGGCTTAAACTATCGAGATATGTATCTGGAAAAAAATTGACGACAGGTTCCACTACAATAGAAGTGGCAAGAACCATTATGAGACCCCATAATGTCACTGCAGGATTTACTTTCTTGAATGTAAATTTCAATACAGGTTTATCGTACGGAGCCCGACGGCGTTTCTGTATTACAGCAAATATAATGACTATTAAAAACTGTATGATATAAGCTATGAAAACAGAAAAACCGTATGACGAACTGCCCGTTTTATCCAATATACTGATAACCATCGCTGCTAAGACGGAGGATACGATGAATACACCCAGAAGAGCGAAAATATCTGTCCACGAAGGATATTTCTTATTATTATTTTCTTTTCCGGCATAACCATACCCGTTATCAGAACGAGAATCATTATATCCAACAGACATACTATTTTTATTGACAGCAGTTTCACTACTCTGTTGTGTCGAGTTGTGCTGTTCTTCTTTTTTATTTTCTTCCTGAATCATATTCAAAATATATCAAATATTGGCTAATGTAGCTACCATAATCGCTTTTATAGTATGCATTCTGTTTTCAGCCTGATCGAACACTATCGAAGCAGGTGACTCGAAAACCTCATCGGTAACCTCAAGTTCACGCATGCCATATTTTTCAAAAATATCTCGTCCCACCTCTGTTTTGAGATCATGAAATGCAGGTAAACAGTGCATAAATTTACAGGACTGTTTGCCCGTCGCCTCCATAACCGCCCGATTAACCTGATAAGGCGATAGCAATTCTATACGTCTACCCCATTTGTCTGGATTTTCACCCATCGAGACCCAAACATCGGTATATACGAAATCACAATCAACTACACCCTCTTTCAGATCATCCGTAACAGTTATTTTGGCTCCGCTCTGTTTTGCAATCTCCCGGCATTTCCCGACAAGTTCCTCTGATGGAGCACACTCACCCGGTGAAATCGCTCTAAAATCCATTCCCATTTTTGCAGCTGCTATCATAAGCGAATTGGCTACATTATTACGAGCATCTCCCAAAAAACAAAATTTAACTTCCGAAAGCGGTTTTGAAGAGTGTTCAATCATCGTAAGCATATCAGCCATCGCTTGTGTCGGATGGAATTCATCTGTCAAACCGTTCCAAACGGGAATACCGGCATAATCAGACAAGGTCTGCACTATATTTTGCCCATATCCCCTATACTCTATAGCATCGTACATGCGTCCAAGTACTCGTGCCGTATCCTTTATCGACTCTTTCTTACCAATCTGAGAACCGACAGGCCCCAAATAAGTAACATGTGCTCCCTGATCATGAGCTGCAACTTCAAATGAACAACGGGTGCGAGTCGAATCTTTTTCAAAAATCAACACGATATTCTTTCCCTCAAGATTTTTACGTTCGATGCCCTGTTTTTTATCATTTTTCAATTTGGCCGCCAACTTCAAAAGGTATCCGATCTCCTGTGGAGTATACTCCAGCAATGTTAAAAAACTCCTCCCTTTCAATCGACAGCACATAATGAAAAAACTGTTTATTTAAACCTCTCTTTAAGTCATGCCAAAGGTAAAAAATTATATTGTAATTTGTGAATTTTTCAGTAATATTGCACGATAATTGAAAAGAAAAATATGGGGAAAATAGTGGCACTCGCCAACCAAAAAGGCGGTGTAGGCAAAACTACCACGGCAATTAACCTGGCCACGAGCCTTGCTGTTCTCGGTAAAAAAATATTACTCGTCGATGCTGACCCTCAAGCAAATGCAACTTCTGGATTGGGGTTCGACATCAACGGCGTAAATATATATGACTGTATAACCGGAGAAGCCGAAGTAGAAAATGTGATAAAAAAATTCGAGGGAGTGAAAAATCTCGATCTGCTTCCCTCAAGCATAAATCTCGTAGGCGCAGAAACAGAACTGCTCGAGATTGAAGACGGACAGAAACGTATAAAAAACATATTGTCCGGTATCAAGGATAAATACGATTTTATTCTGATCGATTGTTCCCCATCGTTAGGATTGGTTACATTGAATGCTATAACGGCTGCCGACAGCGTACTGATACCTGTACAATGCGAATATTTTGCACTCGAAGGATTGGGAAAACTGCTCAATACCATAAAAATGACAAAAGCAAAACTAAATCCGGGGCTTGAAATAGAAGGTTTTGTCATGACTATGTACGATTCCAGATTAAGGTTGGCCAATCAGGTTGCAAAAGAGGTTAACGAACATTTCGGCGATTTGTCATTCAAAACCATCATTCAACGCAATACACGTCTGGGCGAAGCTCCCAGTTTCGGGAAACCGGTATTGCTGTATGATGCAGCTTCAACAGGTAGTGTAAATTACCTGAACCTTGCAAAAGAATTCATCAAAAGGAATAAAAAACAGACAGCTTATGAATAAAAAACCTAAAGGCCTCGGACGTGGCCTGGGCGCTATATTCGAAATCGACGGCAACTCTCTGCCTGAAAAGACTAAAAGCAGTGCATTTGAAGAGATCGACATAGAGCAGGTCATTCCAAATCCGAAACAACCGCGCACGCATTTCGACGAACAGGCTCTCGACGAACTAAGGGAATCTATACGTACGCTCGGAGTCATTCAACCGATAACCGTCAAAAAGGAGGAATCGGGCAAATATATCATAATCAGCGGTGAAAGACGATGGAGAGCTTCACAACTTGCCGGGCTGAATACAATACCTGCATATATTCGCGAAGTCGATGACCAGACATTGCTGGAAATGGCTATAGTTGAAAATATACAACGACAAGACCTCAATGCCATAGAAGTTGCACTAAGTCTCCAAAGGCTTGTCGATGAATGTCGGCTCACACAGGATTCATTGGCCGACCGTATAGGTAAAAAACGTTCCACAGTAGCAAATTACATGCGTCTTCTGAAACTTCCCGTAGAAGTACAACTCGCTTTGAGAGAAGATATTATAACAATGGGACATGCTCGCGCATTGCTCGGAATAGAATCAAAAGATGAACAGGTGGCATTACTGAAAAAAAT
>CASFSC010000130.1 GCA_949296995.1 uncultured Alistipes sp.
TTTGAATTCATTAAAGTCGGGGAGTATATTGGTGTAAGCGACTCCGGTAAGATTGGTCTCGGCCGTTTGGGATGTCCAATAACCTATTTTATTCCCTTCATTGCGTTGTGATGTCAGATAGATTATATTGGCTCCCATCATGGCTGCAACTATTTTCATCTTTCTGTATGCTCTGTTTTTTACTCTTTCTTGATTGGAAAATTCTGTAGTTCCTACAGCTTTTGCACTTACATCTCCTAATTTGAATAGTCCTTTGATTTCACTTTCTACGGCAGTTATGGTTACTTTATCATAATCTCGTGCATTCTTGATCTCCTTTAAGGAAGTCGCTTCGGAAAATGTTTGTGTTCTTCCGCTTTTAAAAACGATTTTTTGAATAGCATTTTTATACATACGGTTTGTGACCTCCTCGCCGGGGTATACGAATACCACAGCATCTTCTGTTACCTCTTTTACCACGCAAGGTATTTTCCCGTTATTTAGAAATATGGTGTCAGTTTGGCAAAATGCATATGTTGTCGCACATAGCATTATGATTGTCGTAAATATTTTAATCATGGGTTTTATATTTAAATTTTTGTATGGTTCAAATATTAATGTAAATGAAAGCAGAAAACATCGGACTTGTTAAAATTCACTATGCCGTCTCATTCTATGATTTTACAAAAATATGTAAATTATCAAAATTGGATTGTGTGGATAAATCATAATTTTTATTTTGTCTCGAATGATATGGGTATAAAACTAATAATTGTTTTTTAAATTTGTGCCCAATACAACTTATTGTATATTATTAAAATTATAGATTATGAAATTAACAAAAAGACTTACGGATGCGTTTAATGCGCAGATAGAGGCTGAAATGTGGTCTGCAAATTTGTATTCTTCGATGGGGATTTATTTTCAGAAAATGGGTCTTTCAGGTTGTGCGCATTGGATGAAAAAACAGGCCGAAGAAGAGCTCGGTCATGCTAATAAACTTATTGAATATGGTGTAACTCGTGGGGGTGATATTAAAATTAGTGCAATAAATGCAGTTCCTACAACATGGGATGATCCTCAAGCTGTATTTGGACATGTTTATCAGCATGAATGTCATGTGTCAGAGCTCATAGATAATTTGATGGATATTGCTTTGGAAGAAAATGACAAGGCTACGCAGGAATTTTTAAGATGGTTTGTGAACGAACAGGTTGAAGAAGAGGAAACGGCACAAGGTATTCTCGATAAATTCAATGTTTTTGGTGTTCATGGGCTGTATTGTGTGGATCATGAATTGGGTAAAAGATAAAATATTATAGATGAATTTTTATAATAATAAAAGCGGCTTAAGTAAGCCGTTTTTATTATTTATTATTGTTCCGAGACCTTAATGCTATATGTTTTTATCTGTATGTTTTTGACATTAAATTTTCCATTCAGGGTACTTCCCGATGCAAAATGGGAAGTGGTATGGTTCAGTAATTCATGCCACTTGACACACAACATTAAATAAAGAGCATTTAAGTAAATTTATTTTATGGTTTCAATTGCCTCATTTATAGTTAAATAAGGTGTGTTTTTATTTGGAGTCGTGTTTTGGTTTCGGTTTTGGTTTATGCTTATGTTTATGATGGTCCGGGGCGTCGGCAGGTGGAGGAGGTGGTGGCAGAGGCCTTTCTATTCTCATTTTTTTTGCATGACCTGGGGGAAGCCCTCTATGAGAATGAACAGGGCGCGCACATGATGTTACTCCTACGATAAATAATAGGATGGCAATAAAAAGTATTGTTCTTAGATTTTTCATGGCGATTGAAATTAGTTGTTGAGGATTTAAAACAATCTATCTTTTCCCAAAAATAAGAATTAATTCTTGTATTTGGGTTAGGAATATGAATGATTATTTAATAGAGTCATATTTGATCTTCCCATTTTAATTGTTGTATTAAAAGATAGCGAATTAATCTCTTTCGAGGAATTGTAAATAGAAGGATTATGATGATTGCAAATGTCTGTAAATGGGATTTTTATATAGTTTTTTTATGATAAATACCGTACGGGTTATATTCAAACTGTTTATCACTATTTACGGTATATGTTGTGATGTCATTTCATGTATTGGTAATTATTTGGTTACATATTGGCGTGACTTTTTTTGCACAGTTATTTTTTGCTGCATAAAAAATTATTGTGATGCTGTGAGTGAGGAAGGATAAATAAATATCATTTTATCTTACAGGTGAGAAAAAGGATGGATCGGAGGTTGGCTTTACATGTCGTTTCGGTACTATTACTGTATGCCACATAAAAGAAAAGGACCGTAATACTTCGGTCCTCTTTAGTAGCGGGAGGAGGACTCGAACCTCCGACCTTTGGGTTATGAGCCCAACGAGCTACCAACTGCTCCACCCCGCGATATTGTGAACGCAAAGATAATTAAAAAATCAGCCTTTGCAAAAAATATAGTTATTTGTAATGCGAAAAATTAAATGGTATTGGCGTAATAACTTACAGTACTGTCTGTTATGTCGTAAATATTTTATCTGAAATTTATAGCAGACAGAGGCCGAATTTAATTTATGGCTCCTGCAACTATCTCTGCAAGATCATATACGGGCATCGTCCGACTTCGGCTGAGAGCTTTTTTACATAATGGGCATGCCGTAATAAGTGAGTCTGCCCCCGTTTTGACAAAGGCTGCTGTTACCGATTCACCTATTTTGCGCTGTCCTTCATCGGTTATAGCTATATTGGCAATACTGGAACCGCAACATAAACCCTTTTCTCTGTTTTCATTTAGTTCCTTGAGCTTTCCTATATGTGATACAACACTGCGAGGTTCATCGTAAATACCACATCCTCGTCCTAATTCACATGGATCATGGTAGGTATATAATGTATCCGTTTCAGAAACATGAAGCCTGCCGGAAGCAATCAACCGTTCGATATATTGGGAGTGGTGTAAAACTTCGATTCCTTGTAAATCGTAATCTTCACGGAACGTTTTCAAACATATGGGACATGAAGTTACCAGAGTAGTTATATTATGTTTTTTGAATAAGTCGACGTTATAATCCATCATTTTACGTGCTGCTTCCACTTCACCTGATAGTTTCAAGGGCCTTCCGCAACAAACTCCACCGTCTTTATCGGCCCACCAAACTTTTTCTTCCGCCGCATTGAATATTTTATCCATGGCCATAAGTATTTTAGGTGTCAGAAGTGTCATACATCCTGCAAAATATCCTACGTTACCACTGCCCTGAGACAAGTCCCGTCCTTTGATATAACTGTAACGGTTCTCATCGCATGGGACTGCCATTTTTTCCCTGCTGTTAAGACGTAGTGTGTTTAATTCTATTCCTACTGGACAAGCCTGTTCACAACGTCCGCACATCAGACAGTTGTTTGCCACCTGTTCCGTAAGATGTCCATATCTGCGGTCACGCAGGAAATATACTGACTGAACTCCATTTATACCTGCTGCGCTTTGCAGTTGACAAGGGTCGATGCATATACCGCAGCGGGAACATGCATTGGTTTGAAACTTGTCGTAACTGGATTCTTTTGTACCGCTGTGTATACCGCTGTTTCGCAGAAAAATAAGTGGAACTTCTGTGAAGATATGCATGTAACGTGAAAATGGCATGGCCACGAAAAAAATGCCGAGAACTATGGAATAGAACCACCATGCAGGCAATTCTGCACCCAGCAATACCTGTTGAGGGAGTATGGCTGCCAATATTTCGCCTCCGGTATGAGTCAGAAAACTTCCTGAACCTATGCCGTTGTCCAGCTGTACTACTCCGCTTGTGACGCTTTCAGCAATCAAACGTGCCGGAAATATGAACCAGAGAGCTGTGAGGGCTATACGGTCTCCTGTGGTATGTTTGGTTGTACGTTTCATACCCATTGCACGAGAACGTATGCGTTTGAAAAGCGCCATTCCGACACCTATAAGGATTATGAGCAGAAGGGCATCTTTTATAAGTGAAAAGTTGAACGCACGTTCGAAAACGGGATGTATGTAATAGGTGAAAAATATGTCTACATATAATGGTACTCCATGCCAATGGAAGTAGACTTGTGTCTCTAACCATCCTACAAGAA
The DNA here is from genome assembly GCA_949296995.1 of uncultured Alistipes sp. GTDB lineage: Bacteria > Bacteroidota > Bacteroidia > Bacteroidales > Rikenellaceae > Alistipes_A. The sequence continues at coordinate 4,090 of CASFSC010000130.1, forward strand.
TAAGCAGAAACCATCCTAATGCAAAAGATGTGTGCATATATCCCAATACCGGATTGGTCTTCCATATTTTTCGGTGTATCAGCGATTCGTTGAAAACCTCTTTTATGGATGTCCATGTAGATTTTGTCGGGAGTGATTTCCAGAAACGTTTACGTTCTTCCGCTTTTAATCCTATAAACCATTTTATATATTTGATCAATATTACGCTAAACAGGAATATTACTCCTGTCATGAAGGGAAGTACGAAATATCTGAAATGATCGAATTCAAGTTCCATTACCGGGTACTCTTATTTCTTGGTTAAATGTTTTTTCAATGTGATAATGATTTCACGCGTATTTATTCCTCGAGGGCATATCAAACGGCATTTGCCACACAACATACATTTGTCGAGCTCTTCACGCATGCCTGCATATTCCCCTCTTCGTACGAGAGTTTGCACTTTTCTGAAATTGAATGGGGTAATATTGCCTGCCGTACATGTAGCCGTACAGTTGCCGCATGCTATGCACGTCTGAAGCATCGGATATTCCCGGAGCAGTTGCTTCGAGTATGTCATATCGTTTTTGTCGATATTGATGGCCCTGGGCTGATTTATGGTGTATCCGAAATTCATGGTTATTTACCGTTGAGAGTTTGTGCAACTTTATATGCGGCTGTAACCGCTTCATTTATGGATTCTCCGATATTTTTAGGTGCAGTTACAGTTCCTGCATAAAATATGGTGTCGGAATTAGAACATACGTTGCCCGTGAAATGGTTGAGCGGTTTGATGAAACTGCTCGGATACAGATCTATTTCATTGCATTTGCTGAAAGGAATATTGCTCTCTCCGGCTTGCATCCCAACTATCAGTATGAGCATGTCGACTGTCATTTTCAACGGACGTCCGACCAGTGTATCTTCAGCTTTGATTTGTATCTTGTTGTCGATGGTCTGGCTGGCTTCAGAAATTTTACCACGTACGAAATGGATATTGTATTCCTGCTGTGCCTGACGGTATAACTCTTCGTATCCCGGGCCGAACATACGCATATCCATATAGAAATTATATATTTCGGTGTCGGGGAGTTGTTGCTTTATTTCGATAGCCTGTTTTACTCCGGTGATGCAGCAAACGCGTGAACAGTGGCGTTGATTTACCTTCTCATCGCGAGAACCTACGCAATGCAAGAAAGCTACTGTTTGAGGTGCTTTGCCATCTGTCGTGAGAATTTTCCCATGTTTGAACATGTTTTCTATATCTACCGTAGTGAAAACATTGTTATATATTTTGTATCCGTATTCTTCTTTCAGTTCTGCAGGAAAGATGTCAAACCCCGATGCGATTACTACGGCATCCGTTTTTATTTTCGATCCGTTTGCCAATACCACCTCTTTCCCTGATTTTTCAATGTTTTTAACCAAAGTAGAGGTAAGTACTTGTGTTTTTGTTTTGGCTACTCCCTCTTTGAGGGTATCCAAAACTTCTTTAGCAGGGGTCATCGTGGGAAATAAGCGATCCCATTTATTGAGCTTGCCTCCGAGAACAGCCTCTTTTTCAATAATCACACTGTCAATACCTAATTCATCCAAGGTAATGGCGGTTTGCATCCCTGCAACACCTCCGCCGACTATAACGACATTTTTTCTCATCTGGTTTATATTGTTATTGTTTTTGGAGAGTAACATCCGATTGCTGTTTTTTCCGGTTCCCCGATATATTTCCCGTTTTTGCCAAGGTATTTGGCTGATGGGTCATATTCTATTCCCATTTTATCGAGTAATGGTTCTACGGCTACCTGGTGCATTTGCATCCCCAGTTCCCATGGGTCATAACCCAAAACCAATCCTGCAAGTTCTTCATAGGTCAATACGGGAATACCTGTGCCATCAGGGCCATACGTCGTACCTTCCATTTCTGAAATAGCATATTGCCATTTATCCAGAAACATGGTGCAACCGGGACAATTTGCAAGAATGAAGTCCGGTTTATATGGAGCCATGGATTCGAATTTTTTATGGGAGTTGGCTATTGAATATCCTCTGTTTGCCTGTACCAGATAGTTACGAAAACCGAAGCCGCAGCAATGTCTTCTTTCAGGATAATCTACAACTTCACCTCCCCATGCTTCGATCATTCCGCTCAATACATAAGGAAATTCTGAGCCTCCGAGTCCAACTTTTGGGAATATTTTTGCATAATGACATCCTATATGTTCAACTCCTTTAAGAGGTTCTCCCGTATTTACATTAATCAGTTTATGTTTGGCTTTGGACGCAATCTCTTCGCGATGTTTGTAAATTATATCCGATGTATGCGCTAAACTTTTTGGTTTTTTGAATTCGCGTTTTGTCGCTTTATACAAATAGTCGTGGGCTTTTTCTTCCAATTCCGGGAAATCGTGCCATAATTCCAATGCTTCGGAGTAGATGCCGAAGGATGTAATGCATGAAGAGATGAAATTTTCGTATCCTGCTTCTGTCATGAGTGCGAACTGACGTGCCACAACAGTCATAATGGTTTCGAGTGGCACAACATCCGAGTGATATCCTATGCCTGTGCATGAAGTATGGTTGGCATCTTCACGAACATCACGTCCCAGATCATTTCGCAGGATGTTCAAAAATGCTGCTTCCGATCCCGGGAAGAAATTTTGCCGGATACAACTGCGTACATAGTAATAGTTGTTATCGGCAATATCTTTTTGGTAATCTTTCCATCTGATTTTCATAATTACGTATTTTATTGATGATTGCCGCTGTTATACGTATATACATGTTTGAAATAGTTCTCGTCTGCACCGTCATAACCCATTTCACGAGCCTTGGTATCCGAACATTTTTCTATATTGTCGAAAAATTGGATCCCTCCGGTAATTTCAAAAATACGTTTTAATTCTCCGAGACTTTCGTCGTCTATTTGGCGCACGGCTCCTACGCCTGGTTTGCAATAGTTTTCGTCGAACCTTTCGAATACGTCTTTATTGTTATCATAAATCCATTTCCATATAGGTCCCTGTTCTGGGTGAAGATCCGGATCTATCAATGTCGGTTTTATGCAATATCCTGTTTTCAATATATTGTGTCCGATAGTGCGTTTCAGTGCCAGTTGTTGACGTCCTTTTTCGGATTCGGTGAAAAAACCGAGCCTTTGGGAAAGGCTTCTTAAAGATTGTATTATATATCCCGGAGTATTACCGCGAGGACATCGAGGACGGCATGACATACACTCTCCGCAATACCATATTGTATCACTTTTCAGTAACGCTTCTATCGTGTCATCATCTTTGGTTTGGACGGCATTGACTATTTGGCGCGGATCGTAATTGTAGAATTCCGCAGCCGGACATACTCCGGTGCAGATGCCGCAATTCATACAGGCCGTAAGACCCTCTTTCATACGGACATCCTCCATTAGCATATCGAAATATTTTCCCATATTGGAAATTGTTTTTATTACGCTTTAAACAGCATAACAAATTTACTCCCAATATGTAAGAGTGATATAGGTTGTAAGACCTATTTAGTGTAAGTATAAATACCTATTTTCGTGTGAAGTCCCGGAAAATGAAAGGGTATTCGAATTTTTCCCCTCTGTCATGTCGCTTTTCGTTCGTTAGGATCCATTCATCTGGATTCCATTCGGGGAAATGTGTGTCGCCTGCATAATCGTGGCAAACAACAGTCAGATAAAGTTTGTTGGCAAACGGCATGGCTTGACGATAAATTTCACCCCCTCCTATTATAAATATTTCTTCG
>CASFSC010000131.1 GCA_949296995.1 uncultured Alistipes sp.
AATGCTTTGGCAAAGTTCTGTCCCAAGAAATGAGATGTTCCACTCTGAAGAGCTTTTCCATCCTGCATCAAAGCTTCTATTGTCAAAGTGTCTTCAGCTCCCGCAAAACGTTCGCTATCGCTCTTATGCCCTATTATAACCGGAACAGCCATCCAATTTTGCACAAAATCGGCATAGACATTTATCATACGACGTGCTTCCTCGATGGCTTCTTCCTTAGTGGCATGGGCGGTATGTCCCTCTTGCCATAAGAACTCGGCCGTACGCAAAAACAGACGTGTACGCATTTCCCACCGAACCACATTGGCCCATTGGTTGCACAGAATAGGCAAATCTCGGTACGATTGTATCCAATTACGATAGGTATTCCAGATAATCGTTTCCGATGTCGGGCGGACTATAAGTTCCTCTTCCAATTTTGCATCCGGATCGACAATCACCCCATTCCCATTCGGATCATTCTTAAGACGATAGTGTGTAACAACGGCACACTCCTTAGCAAAACCTTCAACATGGTGTGCCTCTTTACTGAAAAACGATTTGGGAATAAACAATGGGAAATATGCATTTTCATGTCCTGTGTCTTTAAACATCTGATCGAGTGTTCTCTGCATTTTTTCCCATATAGCATAGCCGTAAGGTTTGATAACCATACAACCCCTTACCGCAGAGCTTTCGGCCAAACCGGCTTTAACTACAAGATCGTTATACCACTGTGAATAATTGTCATCCTTTGATGTCAACTCTTTTAATTCCTTTGCCATATCCTGAATGATATATATTTTTTCGCATTATAAAAAAAATCGTTTTGCAAAGGTATATTATTTTTAGTAAATTCATAAAAAAGAGATACCTTTGACAAAACAGAGACGCAACCTATACATAACATTATACATCTATATATAAAGGTATAGCACATTTTATAACATTATAAGATAACTTTTTGGTATAATTTTCGTTATATAATAAAAACTCTATTGGGAACTAAATAATTTAAGAGATAAAGCCATGAAAACAAAGAGATTGCTTTTACTTATTCTCGCGGTTGTTTCAATGGGAACGATACTATCATCATGTAGTTCGGTAACGTATGGATCGAGGAGTATCCCGACGGATGATTTATACGCAGTTCATGACATAAATGCCATTGCACAACAAAAAGCCGCCGAACAAGCAGAGCGGCAAGCGCGCTATCAGGAAGAGATGCAGCGTCAGAAAGAATTGGCAACAAAAATCTACTCTTTCGACAAACAATCCGAAAATTCCTACGACGACTTGCTTTCGGATAGCTACGAAGAGTCGTATGAGCGACGACTCAGAGGGTTCGACTCTCCTACATACAAAATGCCCAGCAGTTATATCAATTTCAAAATGAGTGATAAATATCAAGCTGCTTCGGCTTATGATCCTTCCTTTTACAATGTAATGGTAATGGGTGATGAAGTATGGGTAGAGCCCAAATACATATCCTCAATGTTTTCGACATGGGATGCGACTCCTTCTGTAACAATAAATTTAGGTTTATGGGGATGGAGTCCTTATTACAGATGGGGCTATCCATACAGTTGGTATTGGGACTACAATCCTTATTATAGTTGGTACTGGAATTGGGGTTATCACTCATGGTATGATCCTTATTGGGCATGGGGCCCATCGTGGTGGTACCATTCCTGGCACTATCCTTATTGGGGATGGGGCCCTGCATGGGGACATCCTTCTTGGCATCATCCATCTTGGGGATGGAGACCAAGCAGATATTACAATAAAAATACTATATACGGACGTCCTATAACCAGTTCTCGTCCCGGTTGGGGATCTTCATATTATCCCGGCTACAGTACAGGCAGTAGTGTCAGCGGATACAGAAGACCGAGTTCATCTTCTACCGGATCCCTCGGCAGGCCTTCATACAGCAATGGATCGCAAAGCGGCAACACTATAAAAGGCCCTATAACAAATTCATACCGTCGACCTGGAAGTTCTTCAAATAACTCCAATAACAGTTATTCACGTCCTAACAATTCAAATTCATCTCGTTCTAACAGAAGCTCATCTTCTTACAGACGTTCAACTGTATCTCCTTCTCCGAGCAGCAGTTTCAGAAGCGGATCTTCAGGATATAGCGGAGGTGGAGGTTATAGCGGCGGCGGTAGTAGTGGCTACAGCGGTGGAAGCGGTGGTGGTGGAGGCTACCGCAGATAATCAAAGCATGTTGACATAAATAAAATAATCCTCAGTATTCAACTAAAGTGTGATTATGAAAATCATGAGAACTGTAAAAACATTAATATTATGTGCAGCAGCTGTTACAACGACATTGACAGCAGGAGCACAAGAAATAGGAGATATGCTGAGATATTCTCAGTACAATTATTCCTTATCGACAGCCAGAAGTGCGGCTATGGGCGGTGCCTTCACCTCATTGGGAGCAGATCTTTCCTCAATGAGTATAAATCCTGCAGGGTTGGGCATGTACCGCAGTTCAGAAGTATTAATATCTCCACATTTAAGTTCTGCAACCATTAACAGTTGTTTTGCAGGTAGAGGAAGCGACTATACAAAGACTAAGTTCAATCTCGGAAGTATAGGTACAGCTTTAAACTTGATGAATGGCAATGGTTCTTTAACAAGTTTCACTCTCGGCATAGGGTATAACAAACTCGTCGATTTCAACACTACATCTCTTGTAAACGGCAGGGATCTGGGACCTGACATAAATCCGAGTATGCTCAACTATTTTGCAGGCACCATACAAGGACAATCGCCCGATCTTATAGGGCACGAGACATGGCCATTCGAACAGTTAGGCATATATCAATGGGGAGGAGTTTTGGGTTATCAGACAAATATGTTGAATGAAACATCTCAGGGCTCCAATCAATATGTACCGGCATGGGGCACCGGAACTCGCATAAACAACACTTTGCGCAATATAACCAGAGGAAGCGTAGGTGAATTCGACATCTCCGGCGGATTCAATTTCAACAATATCGTATATATGGGGATGACAATCGGCATACAGGATCTGTATTACAGAAACGAAAATATATATAACGAAGCCTCAGCCGATTATCTTGGAGAGGGTTCTTTGAGCGGTTTTTCATATAGCAGATTGCATACTCAAACAGGAACAGGCGTTAATTTTAAATTCGGATTAATCATACGCCCGATCAATAATCTGCGTATAGGGGTTGCAGTTCATACTCCGACATATGTAGCGATGGAATACAAATATATCCAGAACATGGTTTCGGTATTCAATGCTCCTTCGGATAAGAACCGCAACTACGATTCGAGTCCTATTGTTTTCGATTACAACATGAATACGGCACCTCGATTTTTGGCAGGTATATCATACGCACAACCTGGTATAGGGTTGATTTCAGTTGATTACGAACGCGTATGGTACAATGGCATGCGGATTCGTGAAACGGGAGATTGGGCTTACGAAGAAGATATGAAAAACGACATAAAGGCATATTATCGTCCGGCTAACAATGTGCGGGTAGGGCTGGAACTTACGCCCATGCCCAATCTTTTTGTCAGAGGAGGGTTCGCGTATTATGACGATTGCATGAGATACAACGACATCATAGCTGAAAACAAATTGGATATCACCTCTTACAATAATTATTCGGCAGGGATAGGATACCGTTTCAGTAACAACATAAGCGTTGACTTGTCTTATGTTTATTCGGATTACAAATATGCCAATTCAGAGCTATACTATGGGTCGGCAGATCTTTCAGGAGCGATTAAAACGACACAAAATCGTCACACCTTCTTATTGGCCGTAGGATTTAAATTTTAAAACGATTCGAAATATTCCCCATATACATTATCAAGAAAAGCATTTACAGTTAATATATGGTTAAAACAAAATAACATCGATGAGATAATCTCATCGATGTTATTTTTTATGCCGATATATAATATACTAAGACAAATAAGATAAAGACTGCAAAACCAAATAAGATTATTACGAGCAATAAAATATCAAAATTAATATCATTAAGTTGTGTTAATAATACTTCCTCCATCGCGACAATTCAGATGTCATCAATTGCCATCAATATTATCTTAATACAATTAATCCAGTCACGTATGGCGCAACTGGATTAGTTATATTTGATTCACATTGGATATTTATACCTCATTATTTAGATTTATCCGATTTTGCAATTATCTCCATACACTGCTCCAAAGTCAAATCTTCGGGAACATTACTTTTTGGCAATCTGTAATTCTTACCCTTATATGATATATATGGGCCATATCTTCCATTCAGCACCAATAATTCCGGTTCCGAAGGGTAAGTTTTAATGGGAATATTCTTGACAGCATCCTTAAGTCGTTTCTCCTCGATAAGTTGGATAGCTCTGGACAGTTCGATCGTATAAGGATCGTCGGTTTTAGCCAACGACACGAATTTTCCATCATGGCGAACATAGGGACCAAATTTTCCAACTCCAATCACCACCTCTTTCCCCTCAAATTCTCCTACAGTACGCGGTAAAGAGAACAAATCCAAAGCTTCTTCCAAAGTTATATTGGCTATAAGTTGTCCCTTTTTAAGACTTGCAAATTGAGCTTTTTCACCATTATCCCCTCCAATTTGTGCAACGGGGCCGAAACGCCCTATTTTTACGGACACTGTCTTACCTGATTTAGGATCTATCCCTAAAACACGGGACTGGCTGCTTTTCACGGGGGCCCCATCCAATGCGTGTTCTATAGTAGGATGGAAATGTCCATAAAACTCGCTGATCATATCGACCCATTTTTTCTTTCCTTCAGCAATCTCATCAAACTCTTTTTCGACATTGGCCGTAAAATTATAATCCATTATTGTCGAAAACTGCTCGTTCAGATAATCTGTTACAAGCATACCGATATCGGTTGGCGACAATTTATTCTTTTCTCGACCTACAGTTTCTTCCTCTGTTTTAACAGATATATCACCATTTTCAAGCTTTATCACCTCATATTTTCGCGAAACGCCATCCCTGTTTCCACGAATAATATATCCACGATTTATAATAGTCGAAATAGTAGGTGCATATGTTGAAGGACGTCCTATCCCAAGATCTTCAAGCTGCTTTACCAAAGAAGCTTCACTGTAACGGGCCGGACTTTGAGTAAAACGTTGTGCAGCAGTAATATCCTTAACCATCGGTTTATCCCCCACTTTCAAAGGAGGCAGTATAGCTTCTTCTCCTGTTTCCGTTTCATCTTCGACCGATTCACTGTAAAGACGTAAAAATCCATCGAATTTAACCACTTCCCCATTAGCTACAAACTTTTCTTCCTGTCCACTAATAACTATATCAACCACCGTACGTTCAGTCAATGCATCTGCCATCTGTGAAGCCATGGTACGTTTCCAAATAAGTTCATACAATCTTTTCTCCTGTGGAGTACCATCGATGGTGCTCTTTTCCATATATGAGGGACGTATAGCTTCATGCGCCTCCTGTGCTCCTTTAGATTTAGTCTTGTAATTGCGAACTTGTGAATATTTTTCACCGAAAGAGCTCACTATCTGTTCCTTCGCAGCAGCAATCGCTTGTCCGGAAAGGTTGACTGAATCGGTACGCATATAAGTAATATATCCCGATTCATACAATTTTTGGGCAACCGACATAATTTGACTCACAGACATTCCGAACTTACGTCCGGCTTCCTGCTGCAAGGTTGATGTAGTAAAAGGAGCCGCAGGAGATTTTTTTGATGGTTTATGCTCTACTTTGGCAACTGTAAAATCAGCATCCTTACATTTCTCCAAAAATGCACGGGCCTGTTCTGAAGTTTCAAATCTTTTATTGAGTTCAGCTCTAAATTTTACAGTCTTACCATCTATCTGGACATAAAAATTGGCCGTAACACGATAATATGTAGTCGATACGAAATTCATTATTTCCCGTTCTCTTTCCACAACAAGTCTTACAGCAACACTTTGCACTCGACCGGCAGAAAGTGATGGTTTCACTTTACGCCACAATACGGGAGACAGCTCAAATCCCACCAAACGGTCGAGAATACGCCTTGCTTGCTGTGCATTTACACGGTTTATATCGATTGTTCTAGGATTTTCAACTGCATTCAGTATCGCTTTTTTTGTGATTTCATGAAATACGATACGTTTAGTATCTTCAATTTTCAAACCCAATACCTGAGCCAAATGCCATGCGATAGCCTCCCCTTCGCGGTCTTCATCAGATGCAAGCCATACCGTTTTAGAATCCTTAGCCAATTTATTCAATTCAGCTACCACTTTTTTCTTATCAGCCGGAATTTCATAATGTGGAGTAAATCCTTTATCAATATCTATTCCGAGTTCTTTTTTCGATAAATCCCTAATATGTCCAAAACTCGATTTGACCACATAATCTTTACCGAGAAATTTTTCTATGGTTTTGGCCTTCGCCGGAGATTCTACAATAACTAAATTTTCGTGCATAAGTTTTTTATAAAAGAGAAAACCTAAAGGGGCACTTTAGGTTCAATTATCATTTATCTATTTTATCAAAGTATAAGTAAGTTTCACTTCCAATGGTGTCGGGTTCTCAGGCGTAGGGCCTGTTCTCAACGCGACTTGAGTAAATCCGAACAAATCTGCATTACTATACGCCGAACCGAGAATAAGTCTGTAATCCTCATCTGGTGAAGCATTCAACAATTGATGCATATATCCGGATATATCCATTATATATCCTTCTTTCGAACGATTCAGATTCCCATCATAAAGTAATTCAATACCGTAATCGGTTTCATAACTATACTGATAATCCACAGAACCTGTAAACGTTTTATAATTCTCATACATACCCAATCGAGATTGAGCTATATCCAAATTAACCGGTGTAGGGTCTGCAAGAGGCACATACAATTCGGCCCGATTTATAGAAATTTTCTTATATGGTTCAACCAACTGACTCTGCAACTGCTGTATAAACTCTTTCGTAAAACGTAAATAAGTAACTACACCACCCAATCCCTGGACATAACTTACCGAAACCGGAGTACTTGTAGTCAATGTATCATTTATATTTTTGATTTCGGTTCCCGTATAGTCATACTTAAATGTATTTAAAGTTGTAATAGGAGACAAGTCGTGATTTGCAAACGAATATGCCGTTGCAAGCAGAGTATCTTTTACTGTTGTTGCAGATTCATCTGTATAGTTATGATAATACAAAGAAAATCCGGATG
>CASFSC010000132.1 GCA_949296995.1 uncultured Alistipes sp.
AAATTAGAGACCTGTGTAAGGCAGGACAATCCCAACTATTTAGTAAAAAGAGATAACCGTATAGTTAAATATTGGGAATATGGCTCTTTAAAATATAGCCTGACACAAAAACAACAGATATAAGCACAGATAGGCCGTGACAGTAATGCGTGTCACGGCCTATCTATGTTTAAACAAATATCGGGAATACCCTAATTAAAGGTTTTCTATAATCTTTTTAAGTACAATTTGTGCTGAAATTTCACGGTTAGCAGCTTCAGGAATCACAATAGAACGTTCACTCTCGATAACATCGTCCGTAACTATCATGTTACGACGTACAGGCAAACAATGCATAAAATATGCATTATTGGTAAGAGCCATTTTCTCTGTACTGATAGTCCATGAAGTATCTTTTGAGATTACCTTACCATAATTTTCATCGGCATAGGCAGCCCAGTTTTTGGCATAAACGAAATCAGCTCCTTCCAATGCCTTATCCTGATCATACTCTATCCGGACATTACCAACAAACTCTTCACTAAGTTCATATCCATGAGGATGTGTTATAACAAACTCGTAATCCGTACGGTTCATCCACTCTACAAATGAATTCGGAACAGCTTGAGGAAGCGCTTTCGGATGTGGGGCCCAACTCATAACCACCTTTGGACGCGGTTTATCCTTGTATTCTTCAATGGTTATCAAATCTGCAAGAGTCTGCAACGGATGGCGTGTGGCAGCTTCCATACTGATTACTGGTTTACCCGAATATTTTACAAATTGATTCAATATCTTTTCGTTATAATCATCTTCTTTGCTTTCGAATCGTGCAAATGAACGTACTCCTATGACATCGCAATAACATCCCATGACAGGAATAGCTTCCAAGAGATGTTCCGTCTTATCTCCATCCATAATCACTCCGCGTTCTGTTTCCAGTTTCCACATCCCGGCATTCACATCGAGCACTATAACATTCATTCCGAGATTCATAGCAGCTTTTTGTGTACTTAAACGGGTTCTGAGTGATGAATTGAAAAATATCATCAATAACGTTTTGTTACGGCCAAGTTCACTAAAACGATATCTATCCTTTTTAAGTTCAAGAGCCTCTTTCACTATTGAGTCTACCGACTCTACATCGTTAACAGACAAAAAATTACGCATTGCAAAATATGTTTACATTATGAAACCAATCAAAACAACACAAAATTACAATATCATATTGCCAAATCCTAATATATACAATATAAAGTTAATGGCACAGACTCAATATTCAAGTTCTCTGGATATCTTATGAATTTTACGCATAAGCAATCCATCCGGGGTCATACCCTCTATTACCAATGAATATGTTCCAGGTGTATCGGCCGAATAGAATTCGAATTTTGCTTTTCCTGAACTGTCACTCCTCACATCGGGATTCCAATAAAGTGATGTCCGTAAATCTGGATTCGGATTCTCTTTTTCCAGAACAGTCTCATATTTCGGAGAATAGAATTCCTTGGGAGGTTGATAACCTAAGGGCATCGTCTGTTTGATATTGGTCGCAGGAGCATTCCAACTCATAATAAATCCTGGTTTCATGATAAAGAATACAGCAATTAATTTACCTTTAGCAGATCCTCTTTCTGTCGATTTAATCCCCTGAGCCTTTTCAATCATATCTACAGGAATAGCATCCTTAAATTCCCATGGGACTACTCCAACCCGACTTACATATAATCTTGGTGGTATAATGATTGTATCATACCATATTCCAAGACTTTGAATGACATTAAGAATATTATCAATTCCCTCTATTTCTTCTGCGGTAATTTCATTTGTAAGCATTTCTTTATAAGAATGAGGCAACATATTTTCAGGTTTTTCTCCTTTTACAACAATATCCTCTATATTGATATGTCGCAATCCGTCTGCACCTATATAACCATCTTCATATTTACTTACATATTGCTGTAATATCGTTTTAGCCTGCTTTCTCAATGGTGGCATATGAATCGTTATGTCTGGATAATGGACTTTATCCATACGCAAATCATATGCTCCTCTATCTCGCTTATTAGCCCCTTTGACCATATAACGTGTACTGTCAGGCAACTCAAAATTGTTAAATACAAACCTCCCGGCTGAATCGGTTGACGTACTCTCTACAAATGGCTCTTCCATGGCAAATATCGTAACATCTGCCCCTTTGATCGGACGACCGGTCAAACCGCCTTTGACCTCTCCCGATATGCCGGGACCTGTCTCGAAATCAATTTCCGGACGTGCTATATGCCCTTGAAAAAGAGAGGGTATATCATAGCGGCGCCAACCTTGGGTAAGCATCAGTACATCCATATCTTGTTCCCGAAAGCCATCGGACGTAAAGTACCATCCTGCATCCTCTATATAACCCCTGAGATCGGACGTAAGCAATAACGTGGTAAAAATTGTATTCGTCGAATCTGGCAATACGGCTCCATCATCAGTTACCGAAACAGAAAAACTGCCACTTAACGGTTGACCTGACATATCTTTCAAATCAATATAAGATACGATCTTCTCTCGTCTGTTATAATTCTGTTTATCGGTTAAAACATCCGTCCGTACAATATCATAACTGTTCATATTAAAAACAAGTCTTTCGCTTATCGGATTCATCCCTGAATCGGTAAGGATAGCATGCAAGATACCGGACGGAAAACTTTTGCTGTCAAAACTCAGATAATCTTTAGATAAATCCCAACGATCATTGTAAAACAGTCGTCCACGGCAATGTATCACAAGTCTCAAATCTTGAGGCAAAGAGAGATCTGAAGAACTGTTGACTGCAAAATTGATATTATCATTCTGACGGGCTGCATGTAAAACTATAGCTTTACTCTCTGCTACAGGCAAACGAAAACGACGAACAATATTCTTATCATTCGTACAGACTGCTGTGTAAACATCGCCCTTATCTGCTACAATAGGGAAAACTCCCATTCCCAATCTATTGGATGCAAATCGTACTATGGTATCACCGCTTCGGTTCAATACATATCCATTGACAGGCACACCCAATCCATCCGGATTCAGGGCTTTAAATGCTATACGACTTAATGTACCGGCTGGCAATGTGCCTCCTTCCGGGAAAAAAGATACATCGTATAAAGAATCTGGAACAGGTATATTGATATATTGTCGGTATAAACCGCCTTGATAGTCATATTCGACATACATTACATTATTTTTCATATAAGAGGTATCTCTCTCCATACGGACAACATTCCCATTAACAAGACTGTAACTATCTAACAATCCGCGGTGGTTACGAATTCGCACATTTTGCGGCTGTATGGGGGAATCTTCTCCTTCTGATTTGGACACAAAACGTAACTCTGTCAACAAGTCCCCTTTATCATCTACCACTGAAGTATTAATCTTATACTTGCCAGAACCGGGATTGCCTATGGTGATTCTTTTACGATAGAAATAATCCTCTCCAAGATTTTCCATATAGCGCGTATAAAAACGTAATTGGTAATCTCCTGCCGGCAACTTATCGGATAAATATATGTAACCGTGATAAGCACCTGAACTGGGTCGTATTTTGACGCGAGTAACCAATGAATCATTCGGATTAACCAGTTCGGCATATACATATCGGCTTGTTGTATCCGGAATCAATGACATATTGTCTACAAGATAAACCCTGAACCATACGGTCTCTCCGGAAAGATAGTAAGGCTTATCTGTCTGTGCATACAATTTTTCCTGCGGATAGAGCAAAACCTGCTTTGCAAAAAGATCAGGGACCAGATCCGGACTGACT
>CASFSC010000133.1 GCA_949296995.1 uncultured Alistipes sp.
TAGCAAAATATCATGAACAAAATATATGTAACAATTTCGGCTGCATTTTTATGTATTGTTTTTGCTCAGGCTCAAGATAAGAATTATCCGACACCTCCTCCAATGGTTCCAGAAATGACGGAATTTTGGACTCCGCAACCGGAAATAGTAACACCCGCCGACATGGACCGATTGGTTCCTCCTCCATCTGATGCGATAGTATTGTTCGATGGGCAGAACACCTCCGAGTGGGAACATAATGACGGGAGTGCAGTAAAATGGGATGTTGCCGACGGAGCGATGACAGTAAAACCCAAAACAGGGGAAATACGTACGAAAAAGAATTTCGGTGATTTCCAACTCCATATCGAATGGCGTTCTCCATCCGTAGTAAAAGGCACGAGCCAAGGACGCGGCAACAGCGGGATTTTCATGCAGGGCAAATATGAGCTTCAGGTACTGGACAATTACGACAATGAAACATATGTAAACGGCCAGGCAGGAAGTATATACAAACAAAGCGCACCGCTTGTAAATCCTGTCCAAAAACCAGGAAAATGGAATGTATACGATGTTATCTACACGGCTCCACGATTCAAAGAAGACGGATCACTCGAATCTCATGGCAGAATAACTGTTCTTTTGAATGGCGTACTCATACAAAATAACACGATTATTCTCGGAACCACCGAATATATCGGTCTTCCTAAGATGGTACCTCATGGAGACGGACCTATCGTATTGCAAGATCACGGCGATCTTGTAAGTTTCCGCAACATCTGGATCAGAGAATTGTAATACAAAAATTAAAATCCAAAATCCGGTATGTCAGAAAAAAACAATAAATCAAAAACTGACATCAAACCAGCAGGGCGTCTATTATCAATAGATGCCTTGCGCGGTTTCGACATGTTCTTTATAATGGGAGGCAGCACACTTGTTGCTGCGCTGTACGGGTTATTTCCTAACAGCTTTTTCGAATCTCTTGCCATACAGATGGAACACGTTGAATGGAACGGATTCCATTTTTATGACATTATTTTTCCTTTATTTCTATTTATAGCAGGTATATCATTCCCATTTTCGCTTGCAAAAAGCAGAAGCAAAGGTTTAACTGAAAAGAAAATAGTCTGGAATATAATACGGCGTGGCCTGATTCTTATTTTATTGGGCGCGATATACAACGGACTATTATCTTTCGATTTTGCAAATGTTCGTTATGCAAGCGTTTTAGGACGTATCGGTATCGCATGGATGATTGCAGCCTTGATTTACCGAGTCACAAATACCCGTACAAGGTTAATCATAACAGGTATTATACTTATAGGCTATTACCTTCTGTTGTTCATACCCACACATGAAGCTATAGAATACGGTATATACACAAAAGATGGCTGCCTTGTCGGATATATAGACCGTATTTTATTACCAGGAAAACTCCATGAAGGAACATTCGATCCAGAAGGATTACTATCGGCAATTCCTGCAGTAGCGACAGCATTACTCGGAATGTTTGCTGGAGAAATCGTAAAATCCGAAAAATCAGGAAACAAGAAAGCTTTAACACTATTTGTTATAGGAATTGCACTCGTAGTTGCAGGATGGCTTTGGAATATAGGATTTCCCGTAAATAAAAAGCTGTGGACAAGTTCATTCGTATGTGTCGCCGGTGGTTATTCATATCTGCTTTTCGCGTTGTTTTACTACCTGATAGATGTCAAGAAATGGCAATCGTGGACTAAATTTTTCACAGTTATCGGCATAAACTCGATAACAATATATATAGCCCAACAATTCATCAACTTCGGTTATACAGCAGACAGTCTATTTGGTGGCATATACTCTTTATTCAACAACGAAGCAATACAGATATTCTTGTCGAATGCCGGTTATATAACCGTATGCTGGTTATTCCTATATGTCCTATACAGGAATAAAATATTCTTAAAAGTTTAATATTATGAAAAAAATATTTCCCCTGCTTGCATGTTTTTTACTGGTTGCAATAACAACGGCAAATGCTCGCCCTATAAAAGCGCTTATTGTTACCGGACAGAACAACCATAACTGGCAGGTCAGCCATATAGTTATCGAAAAAATTTTGGAGAATTCGGGATTATTCGAAGTTGATTGCGCCATTACGCCACCCAAAGGAGGCAACATGGCTGAATTCAAGCCTGATTTCGACAAATATCAAGTAGTAATATTGGACTACAACGGTGATAGCTGGAGCGATGAGACCAATTCCAAATTCATGGATTACGTAAAAAAAGGAGGCGGAATTGTCGTTTATCATGCTGCAGACAATGCATTCAGCGGATGGGATGAATTCAATAAAGTCATTGCACTCGGAGGTTGGGAAAACCGCAATGAGAAATCAGGGCCATACCTTTATGTCAAGGATGGTAAGATTGTTCTCGACGAATCTCCGGGCGTAGGAGGTTCACATGGGGCACAACATGAATATATCATGAATGCTTTCGACAAAAAACACCCCATAATGAAAGGTCTCCCGACACATTGGAAACATGCTCAGGATGAATTGTATGACCGTATGCGTGGCCCAGCAAACATTAAATCCCTACTTTACACAGCCTATTCTTCTCCTGAAAAGAATGGCAGCGGGAGAGAAGAGCCTCTGATATTCACGGTAGATTTCGGTAAAGCACGCATATTCCACACCATGCTTGGCCATGCGGGAGCTACAGTTGAAGATTCTCCTGCAATGCAGTGTACAGGATTTCAAGTAACACTATTACGTGGTGCCGAATGGGCAGCGACAGGCAAAGTAACTCAGAAAGTACCTGCTGATTTCCCTACGGCAACTACCGTCTCAATGAGAAAAGATTATAAACAACCATAAAATAGAATTATAAAATTATACAATTATGAAAACCCTGAAACTTTTGGGGATTCTATGTCTTACAGGATTTATGTCTTTAGCATTCAATGTATCGTTTGCAGCAAATGGCAAACTTACAGCAGGAACGGCCAAAGTCAACATAACACCCTCAGACCAAGGTCCTGTACATGATTCTTTATATGCAAGAAGCATAATTTTGGATGCTGGAGGCAAACGTATTGCTTTCGTATCACTCGATTTGGGAGGTTATACAAATGATAATCTCGCAGAAGCAAGCAAACAACGCTTTAATCTCGATGAAATCTATTTTTGTCCATCCCATACCCATTCGGGAGCTTCGACAAAAAAAGACCCGGAATTTTTTGAAAAACAAATTACCAGTGCATTGGACAAAGCTTCAAAAAATATGTTTGAAGCACGCATATCTGCCGGATATCGCAGTTTTCCACAACTGGGTTTCAACAGACTGATTATCCGTGATGACGGACATGCCCGCGAACCATGGTTCGCCGACGACCATTATCTCTATATCAATAAAGAACGTATACCGTTCGGACCGGTAGATCCAGAAGTAGGGATAATAAAAGTCGAAGACATGAATGGCACACCTCGCATATTCATTATGAATTACGCATGTCATACCGACGCTGTATGGGGTAATTTTGCATTGTCTGCCGACTGGGCAGGTGTTGCCACTCGTATGATGGAAGAAGCGTTCGGAAAGGATGCAAATTGTCTGTTTATTCAAGGCGGTGCGGGCAATATTGCTCCACTGTTCAAGGATCCTGGAAGAAACGGGGCAGATGATCCTCGTCAAACGGACTATACTCTTATCGAACGAATGGGTAAATTATTGTCTATCGAAGCTGTAAAACTGGCCCAATCACTCAGACCTGATCCGGATGACGCGGCAAGCATAAAAATCAAAACGGACTCCTTAAACTTCACAGGACGTTTCGACAAAACACTCGATTATGACATTTATTTTTCAACGATTCTGATCAACGACAAAATTGCAATAGCAACATTCCCAGGTGAACCTTTCGTAAAATTCCAACTCGACTGGAAAGATGATTTGAAACCATACACTATGCCATTCTTCTTCGGTTACACCTGGAACAAAGGTGCATGGCCTATCTATGTTCCTGACATACGTTCTGCTGCATTGGGAGGATTCGGGGCTGACATGGGATTTCCACTCATGCAAGTCGGATCGGGAGAAGCCATTATGAATAAACATCTGGAAAATTTCTATATTCTTAACGGACTTATGCGTCCGACAGAAGGTCCTTCAAACTATTGATCTCTCCTAACAAAATTATAACTACTCTATTTAATCAGTTAAGGGAATCCTATTCGGATTCCCTTAATTTTTCATCTGTTCATACAATAAAAATATCTTAAAAACACATTTTATCTGAAAACAGATATACTCTTTGCATCAACATTTTTTAATTCTGATACGATTATTGTCTCGGTAACTGCCGATCAACTCCGATACAACTATTTAAACCTTTTAGAAATCGACATCAGTTTTCGCATTCCAGAAAGTGAATGAAAGCACATCCGTCACCTCATCGATTTTTTTCGATGTAGGCTTACCAGCCCCATGTCCTGCATTCGAATCTATACGAATCAATACAGGATTATCACACGCTTGAGCAGCCTGCATCGTAGCAGCAAATTTAAATGAATGAGCTGGCACGACCCGATCGTCATGATCAGCCGTAGTAATTAACGTTGCAGGATAACAAGTCCCTTTACGGATATTGTGTAATGGAGAATATTTATACAAATACTCGAACTGTTCGGCATTATCGCTGCAACCATACTCAACCACCCATCCCCATCCGACAGTAAATTTGTGATAACGCAACATATCCATTACCCCCACGGCAGGCAATGCAACTGCATATAAATCGGGTCTCTGAGTCATACAAGCTCCAACGAGAAGGCCTCCGTTTGATCCTCCGGCTATCGCCAATTTATCTGAGGATGTATAATTTTGTTCGATAAGATATTCTGCGGCAGTAATAAAATCGTCGAATACATTCTGTTTGTTACTTAACATACCGGCTTTATGCCATGCCTCGCCATACTCTCCTCCTCCACGCAAATTCACCATAACATAAATACCTCCTTGTTCCATAAAAAGTATGTTTTGCGGAGAAAAAGAAGGAGTCATACTTATATTAAATCCTCCGTAACCATACAGATATAACGGATTTTTCCCATTCAACTTCATATCTTTCCGATGCACTATAAACATGGTAACGGGTGTTTTATCTTTGCTCGGAAATGTGACTTGTTGTGCGATGAAATCATCGGGATTATAATTAACCTTAGATTGTTTATACAATTCCGACACTCCCGTATTTATATCATATTTATAAATTGTTGCAGGAGCTATGAAA
>CASFSC010000134.1 GCA_949296995.1 uncultured Alistipes sp.
TGTCCATACGGTATATCATCAGTACATTTCCCGCGTTGTTGAAAGTTAACCCTCCTCCAGCCCTGATGACTGTGGCCGTAGAACGGAAAAATTCGAAAATTTCATTATATGCGGGAGATATTATGTGCAGCTGTTTGGTAAATAGAAGTTTTTGCAACAACTTTGTAAAGGAAAATTCCTCGGACTCTTCCCCTTGTGGCAGATGAGAAATATAGAGCATCTCTCCTTCACGGATGTGCGAAGGATTGTCCGAAAAAGTTATCAAATTGTTATTAACGGAAACTTTATACATAATCGAAAACTATTATGAGTAATTTATCTGAAAACATTGCCAGAAGTTTACTACAAATTAAGGCAATTAAATTAAATCCGGCAAATCCTTATACTTGGGCGTCAGGTTGGTTATCACCCATATATTGCGATAATCGAAGAACTTTGTCTTATCCTACGGTAAGGAGACAGATTTATGAAGGTTTTGCAGAGATTATTTCTCAAAAATATCCCAATGTTGATATTATTGCAGGTGTTGCTACAGGAGCTATTGCACACGGAGCCCTTGTTGCAGAGATGATGGGTAAGCCGTTCATTTATGTCCGCAGTGCAGCCAAGACTCATGGCCTGACAAATCAAGTAGAAGGAGAATACCATGAGGGAAATAAGGTTGTGGTTATTGAAGACCTTATTTCGACTGGAGGCAGCAGTCTTGCAGCCGTCGATGCGTTGAGAAAAGTGGGTTGTGATGTTCTTGGAATGGTCGCTATATTCACCTATAATTTTCCTGTAGCACAGAAAAATTTTGAGGAAGCAGGGGTTACTCTTGATACCCTGAGCAATTATAATACAATGATTAAGATGGCTGTCGAACAGGGATATGTGAGACCTGAAGAACAGGCAACATTGGCAGAATGGAGACATGACCCCGCAAATTGGAGAAAATAATGAAAAGATTTGAGAGTAAACAAAAAAGGATTTTGCAACCTGCGGCAACGATTTATAATGTATTGTCTAATTTCAATAATTTTACTCCTTTGGCAGCAGGAAAAGTTGATAATTGGCAAGCGACCGAGGATACATGTTCGTTTAACTTCAAAGGTTTCGGCGTAAAGTTGCGAATGATAGACAAAGAGTTTCCCAAGTTGATAAAAATTACGGGTGATGAAGGTAATCCGATGAAATTCAATTTTTGGTTGCAACTGGTCAGTGTAGAAGAGGCTGATACCCGAATGAGAATTGTTTTGGAGGCCGATCTCAATATGATGATGAACATGCTTGTAGGAAATAAACTGCAAGATGCCGTAGAATTGATTGCAGATAAAATAGCTGAAAGTTTTAACAGTATACCAGTAAACCACTAAAACTACTATATTATGATTAATATTTTCGTATCCATTTCGGTTGCGGTAGATAAAAAATCACAAATGTTGCCGCTTCTCGAAGCTCTGACCCAAGAGTCTCAAAAAGAAAAAGGATGTCTTCGTTACCAGTATTGGTTGCATCCGACCGATCCGACAAAAATGGCCATTACCGAAAGATGGGAAAACGATGAGTGTTTGGCCGCACATGAAGCTTCGGAACATTTCAATACATTGTTGCCTCGTATAAGTGATCTTGCTAATTCGCTTGATATAGATAAATTTTAAAAATTATTAAACGGACTAGATAGTCCGTTTTTTTGATTTTAATATAAATTTTTTATAATTTTATATATCGAATTGAATTGGTTTAATCTGTCGAGATAATTTAACCTGATTAAAAAATAGGATTATGAAGAGATTTATTTTTACATTTATCGCTGCTTTATTTGCGGTATCTGTATCTGCACAAGATGCAGGAGGTTGGGCATTAGGACCCCGTATGAACATTTATACCAATACCGGAGCTACGGTTGTCGGTTTAGGAGCTTATGCACGTTATAGTTTTAATGATAATTGGCGAATAGAACCATCTTTAATAGCTCTGTTCCATAAAGGATGTTCTATTGATCTTAGTGTCGATGCTCAGTATCTTTTCCATGCAGGAAACAGATGGAATATATATCCTGCAGTCGGTTTGACAGCTAACGATATTGGCAAATGGGCTGCCGGACTGAATGTCGGTGGAGGTTTCGATTTTGCAGTTTCGAGTAATTGGGACCTTTCTGCAGGGTTGAAATGGCAACCTATGTTCGATAGTGCCCGGCCGAATCCAGTAGCTATTTTTATTGGAGGGGCGTTTAAATTCTGATGTGTCAAAATTTAGAAGGTGTATTTCCCTTAGGGAAAACTTACTGAAAATCTCTGGAATATCCGCCGAATTGTAGCAGATTAACGCAATAGAATTTGAAAATTGGAGAGAATCGTAAAATTGGGCAGACAGTTGAAAACTGTTTCCAAGCAGATTAAAACAAAAGAACGGTTTTAATCATTACCCGATGAAAATGCAGATTTAACAGTTTCCGTTCCGATTACAGAGTTCTGCATAGGTTTACTTATCAACAGGTAATTTGTTGATTTAATTTTAGCGGATTATTATAATGTAATATGAAATGCCATTAATGAAATTATTTCATTAATGGCATTTTTATGTTTAAAACAATATAAAAGGTGTATGGGCCACGTTTTTTACATTATAAAAAATAGAACAACAAAAAAATAATGTCATCCCCAAATTTATTTTGACTGTATTAATAATTAAAAAACAAAGAAGCCTCGCAAAATGCGAGGCTTCTTTTTGGTTGACCCACAAGGATTCGAACCTTGAACGACAGAACCAAAATCTGCTGTGTTACCATTACACCATGGGTCAATACCCTGCTTTTATAAATTAAGCGATGCAAATATATACGATTATTTTTTTATCTGCAAATTTCGTTTATAATCTCTGCGGTAGCACCTTTATTATCGCGAACATAATTGTAACATACAGCGCTGCTTGAGTCATATAATACGGGGTTGGTTTTGAGTGATGTCAACCAGGAAGAAAGCTCTTCGTAACTTGTTATAGCTGTTGCACCTCCGTTTTCGACCAATTCCACGGCCTCTTTGAATTTTTTGTATTTGGGACCGAACGCTAAGGGTAAACCGAAGGTGGCTGCTTCAAGAATATTATGTATACCTACTCCAAACCCACCTCCTATATATCCATATTTCCCATATTTATATACGGATGAGAGTATTCCTATCGTATCGATAAACAAAATATCTGCGTTTTGCAAATCACTGTCCGCGTTAAGACATGTATATTTAAGACATTTGCGTGGAGTTTCTTCAATTAATCGGTCTATACGCTCCTGTTCTATTTCATGTGGCGCTATAATGAATTTTATATCCGTATAATCATTGATCAGCCTTATGAGTAATTGCTCATCGGGCGGCCATGTGCTTCCTGCAATGAATACATCTTTGTCTTTGGCGAACCGTGCTATTTCAGGCAGATCCTTGGACTGTGCAGCTATTTGAAAAACGCGGTCGAACCGAGTGTCTCCTGTTACACTTACATTGTTTATACTGATACTTTTCAGTAACTCTTTGGATTGTTCGTTTTGTACGAAAATATGGTTGAAACATCTTAGCGCTTTGCGGAAAATGCCTCCGTACCATTTGAAAAAACTTTGATCCGGACGGAATATCGAGGATATTATATAAACTTTACTCCCATTTTTTTTCAAAGCCATAAGATAGTTCACCCAGAATTCGTATTTTATGAATACGGCGATCTTAGGATGTACTATTTGCATGAATTTTTTTACGTTCCGAGGCGTATCGTTCGGCAGATAGAATATGTAGTCGGCTCCTTGGTAATTTTTACGTATCTCGTATCCCGAAGGAGAAAAGAATGTAACTAATATTTTTAGGTCAGGACATCTCTTGCGCAGTTCTTCAATAACTGGTCTTCCTTGTTCGAATTCCCCTAAAGAGGAGGCATGAAACCATGCAATATCAGCTGTAGGATCGATTGTTTCAGCCATTCGGTGAAGCAATCCTTTTCGACCGGATGCCCATAATTTCGCTTTCGGATTGAAAAGCCCGGCTAAACGGATAGTCATCCCCATCAGATAGACTCCCGTATTGTATATAAATTTCATCAAATACCGTTTGTTATTTTATCAAATCTTCCAAAGCTTTTCTGTTCAGTACCGTTATGGTGTCATTACCCGATTTTATCAGATGTTTCTTGTCGAGATCGGCCAAAACGGATAAAACGGCACTGCGTGTAGCATCGAAATATTGAGATATTTCAGTGATATCAGGAATGGGAAGTGTCGCATTGTCTTGTGAAGAGTGTCCCAGCAGATACGTGATAACCTTTTCTTTAAGAGATCTGAACGATAGATAATATATTTTTTTCGACCATATGTTGGCTCTGTTGGATATTATGTCGATGAAATTGGAGAGAATAAGCGTGTAATCCTGCATCAGTTCGAACAGGTAACCTCGGTGCAGAGTCATTATAGATACATCTCCGTCCGCTATAACATCGACAGGAAGTTTATTGTATCCTCCGAAAAGAAATGCAGGTGCTATCAACTGTGGAGCTTCCAATTCGTCGATATGGACTTTCTGACCCGATTCATAGATCATTTCCCCGTAAACTTTCCCTTTGAGAATAATCATTAGACCCGAATATGCCGTATCGTGATGTGCGATAATGTCTCCGTCTTTATATTCGGTTATGGCATAATCGCTGTTGTCTTTGAAAATTTCTTTTATTTTATCCTCCGACATTCCCCTGAACAGAGGACAATCTTTCAATATGGAATACATGGCGTGTTCAATTTATATATGTACAAATATAACAAATTTATTTGCTATATTTCATTAAACCGTCTGAAATCTTTTATTCAGGAGGGTTACCAATGTGGCACCATGACATTGGGTATATAGCGTATGTTATAGTTTCTGTCGCTGATGTATTCTACGGCTAAAAGATCGAACTGTACGTCCATATTTAAATTGTATTCGGAAATGTAATTACGTGCGGCACTACATAGAAATTTGAATTTACGAGGAGTCATGGCATCTTCTGGTGTAGTCAATCCGTTAATTTTACGGCATTTTACCTCTATAATATGCAAAATGTTATTACGGGTTGCTATTATATCTATCTCGTGGTGTCCGCTGCGCCAATTACGATGTTTTAACTCAAATCCGTTGTCAAGAAGAAATTGAGCGGCAGCCTCTTCTCCTGATTGACCTATATTTTGAGTTATACCCATATGTTTTATTGTGCTCTGTTTTGTTTATAGCAGTAATATCTATTATAAAAGGAATCCTAAATCGTCTCCCGGAAAAAATTCACAGGCTTTTTCACCTGAACGGAAAATACGCATTGAATGAGGTCCTATAAGTTCGATATGATTGCCATCTATTTTCAACATACATCCTTCCCTCAATCCTGCTACATAAATGTCTGGATTCACCGTGATGAATTCTTCGATGCGTTGTTCCCGTGTTTCTCCTGCATGTCCTTCCGGTTGGAAATCGGTATAGTGCGGATTGATCTGAAATTTTATAAGTCCTATTGCCTTTAGTGATTCGGGTTGTACGATAGGCATATCATTGGTGGTGCAAATTGTCGGGCAGGCTACATTGCTACCAGCACTCCAACCTATATATGGAATGCCCTCAAAAATGCGATCGCGGATTGCTTCTATAATGCCCTCTTCCTGCATTTTTTTCAATAACTGAAAGGTATTGCCTCCACCTATAACTATTGTCTGAGCATTTGTTATGGTTTTAATGGGATTATCTTCATGATGTATGGAGCGTACTTTTATGCCGAATTCGTCAAACCTTTTCTGTACTTTTTCTAGATATTGGTCATAAGAAAACGTCACTGCAGCATAGGGTATGAAGATAGCTTCGTCGCGTCCTGACAAAAATTCCCTTATCTGTTCCTTGGGATATTCCAGGAAAGCTTCTCCGACATTGGTGGAATTGCTGATTAGTAGCAGTTTCATAATTTCTGTATCTCTTTTTCTATTTCGGATGGAAAATATTTGTATTCCAAAGCATGTACTTTTGTCGCAACCATCTCTGGCGTGTCGCCCGGCTCTACGGCTACCTTGTATTGTGCTATGATATCGCCACTGTCATATTTTTCATTGACTTTATGTATGGTGATACCGGTCTCTTTGTCTCCGGCTTCGACTACTGCACGATGTACTCTGTCTCCATACATTCCTTTCCCTCCGTGCCGAGGTAGCAATGCAGGATGTATATTTACTATGGAACCACCATATGCTTTCAGTATGTTGTCCGGAACCAACCATAGAAATCCCGCAAGTACAATGTAGTCGATATGATTCTTTTGCAGCAATTCTACGATGTTGTTTGTATTATAAAAAGTATCGCGGTCGAAAACTATTGTCTCAATACCGAGTCTTTTTGCCCTTTGCAAAACCCCCGCATCTTTTTTATTGGACAATATAAGCTTTACATTTGCAGTAGTATTCCCTGCAAAATATTTTGTTATGTTTTCGGCATTTGTCCCCGATCCTGAAGCAAATATCGCTATATTTTTCATAATCAATAAATTAAATTTATAGAAAGGTTTAAAACATTTAAAAAAAGCTAATAATTATCAAAAGTAATCGAAAAAATATTACTTTTGCAAAAAATTTCTTGCGAAGTATGTGATTATTACTGCATATTTCACTAACTTTATTTCCCCCGGGGAATTAAAAATCACCTAAAAGATGGGGAATGAGAATTTTTTGTTTATGTTTGCATCGAATTGTATTTTGATTTTGAATATAGATTGTTAAACTTAAATTTTAGTATTATGTCAGACGTATCATCAAAAGTAGTTGAAATCATCGTTGATAAGCTCGGCGTTGATGCAGCAGAAGTTGTTCCTGCAGCAAGTTTTACTAATGACCTTGGTGCAGATTCACTCGATACAGTTGAGCTGATCATGGAATTTGAAAAAGAATTTGAGATTTCTATTCCTGATGAAGATGCAGAAAAAATCACAACTGTAGGAGACGCAATCAATTACATTTCAGCAAAGAAAAACTAAAGCCTGTAAAAAGTACGCATAAAGGCATTTTTTGATTAAATAAATTCACTGTATGAAAAAAAGAAGAGTTGTAATAACCGGTATAGGAACTATAAATCCATTGGGTAATAGCGTCGAAGAATATTTCGCGAACCTTGAAAAAGGTGTCAGTGGTGCAGGACCCATTACTCATTTTGACCCTTCTAAATTTAAAACAAAATTTGCCTGCGAACTGAAAGGCTATAACTCGTCTAACTTCTTTGACCGTAAGGAGGTTCGTAAATATGACCTCTTTACGCAGTACGCCCTTGTCGCTGTCGATCAGGCTATCAAGGACTCTGGTCTCGATATGGAAAAAATCAACAAAGAGACCACGGGAGTTATATGGGCTTCAGGTATAGGTGGATTGGAAACATTCTACCAAGAGGTAAAGGGTTATGTAGAGGGTGGTGAAGTACCCAGATACAGCCCTTTCTTTATACCTAAGATGATTGCCGATATTGCAGCCGGGCATATTTCAATGAAGTACGGCTTTATGGGACCTAACTATTGTACGGTTTCAGCTTGTGCTTCGTCGAACAATGCAATGATCGATGCTCTTAAAATTATACGTGCAGGAAATGCCGATATAATGGTTACAGGAGGTTCTGAAGCAGCGATCAATCCCCCGGGAATCGGAGGATTCAATTCTATGCAAGCTCTTTCCACTCGTAATGATGATCCTGCCACAGCTTCTCGTCCTTTTGATAGAGATAGAGATGGTTTTGTTATGGGAGAGGGTGCAGGTGCACTCATATTCGAAGAATATGAACATGCCCTTGCCAGAGGAGCTAAAATATATGCAGAAGTTGCAGGAGGCGGTTTGAGTGCCGATGCTCATCATCTTACAGCTCCACATCCTGAAGGTTTAGGTGCAAAAAAATCTATGAGTGAAGCCGTTAAGGATGCAGGGTTAGAACTGGAAGATATAGATTATATCAATACGCATGGAACATCCACTCCGGTTGGAGATGTTGCTGAAATAAAGGGTATTGTAGCAACTTTTGGAGACCATACATATAAGATGAATATCAGTGCGACCAAGTCTATGACAGGACATCTTTTGGGCGCAGCTGGAGCGATCGAAGCATTGGCTTGTATAATGGCCTTGACAAAAGGTATTATCCCTCCTACAATCAATAATTTTAATTTGGATCCGGAAGTAGATCCTAAAATTAACTTAACGTTGAATAAAGCTCAAAAACGCGATATTAAAGCTGCATTGAGCAATACATTCGGATTCGGTGGACATAATTCGTCCGTAGTGTTTAAAAAAATATAAAACACCGTGTTTGAATCCATATTACTTCCTTTCAAATTGCGTTACAGCAAGGATAGGGAGTATTATAAAACTTTGAGAGATCTATTCGGAATATATCCGAACAATATAGAACTGTATAAGCTGGCTCTGATTCACAGGTCAGCTTCTCTGTTTTTACCCGATGGAACACCCATGAATAATGAACGTCTTGAGTTTTTGGGCGATGCCGTGTTGGAAAGTGTGATATCGGATTTTTTGTTCATAGAGTTCCCGGAACAGAACGAGGGTTTTTTGACACAGATGCGTTCGAAAATGGTCAGTCGTCAGACATTGAACCAACTTTCGGTGGATATAGGATTAAGCAAGCATATTATATCCCAGGGGGGCGGAAATTTTATGCAAAAACATATTTATGGAGATGCTCTTGAAGCGATGGTAGGGGCGATATATCTCGATAAAGGGTATGATTTTGTAAACAGACTTCTTATCAATAATATTTTCCGGAAGTATATCGATTTGGAAGATATGATGGAGATGGAGACTGATTCAAAAAGTCGTTTATTAGAATGGGGCCAGAAAATGAAAAAACAAATTGTTTTTGACACCGTTCAGAGCCCTGATTCGACGCATAATCTTCCTGTTTTTATGACATCAGTTTTAGTAAATGATGTTGAAATGGGACATGGTGAAGGACAATCCAAAAAAGAGGCTGAACAGAAAGCTGCACATGAGGTGCTGGAGCAGATAAAACATTCCGAAAAGTAGAAAATTTGACAATGGATAATGAAATCCAAAATAGCGATATTCGTCGTGTAAGGGAAAAATTGGTCCGTTTGGGAGTCGAATCCCTGACGGATGCTGAATTGTTGGGAATTATTCTACGGATAGGAGGAGATAAAGAGGATTCTTTTGAATTGGCCGAGAGGTTGCTTAATAATTTCGAGGGTAGTTTATCGAAAATGCGTCGCTGTGATCTGGCTAAATTACGTACTACCGAAACTTTGGGAATAAATAGAGCCGCTATTTTGGCGGCGGCATTGGAATTGGGCAACCGTATGCGGGCTGATGAAAGTTTTATGCGTAATATTATTGAGAGTGATGCCGATGTTGTAGACATGTTTCAACCTGTGTTGGCCGATTTGCCTTACGAAGAGTTTTGGGCTGTTTATCTGAGTGGTTCCAATCGCGTTTTGGATAAAGTGCGTATAAGTCAGGGTGGGGTTGACGGAACTGTGGTTGATTACAGGCTTATAATAAAACGGGCGGTCGATAAACTGGCATCGTCAATTATTCTTGTACATAATCATCCGTCAGGGAAATGCCAGCCAAGCGAGAGGGATGATTTTCTTACGGCAAAATTGGCAAAAGGAGCTTCTTTGTTTGATATTACTTTGGCCGATCATATAATAATTACGGCGGGAGAATGTTATAGTTATCGTCGTAATAATTTTTTCGATAATTAATAATTCAAAAATAATGTCACTTATACTCTGCATTGAGACCGGAACGGATATATGTTCTGTTGCATTGGCCCGGGATGGCGAATTACTTTCTCTTTTGGAAAGTAATGAGGGAAAACAGCATGCTCAGAATTTAGCTGTGTATGTAGATGAAATTTTGCGTGAAAATGATATTGAAGTCAAGGAATTGGATGCGATAGCAGTAGGAAAGGGACCTGGATCATATACAGGTTTGCGTATAGGTGTTTCACTCGCTAAAGGGTTATGCTATGCTGCATCTAAACCGTTGATTGCTGTAAACAGTCTCGAATCTATGGTATATGTTGCGTTGGAGGATTATGAGGCTGGTATAGTGGAAATCGAAGATATGGATTCAGCTGTTTTCTGCCCGATGATAGATGCTCGACGCATGGAGGTTTATTGTCAGCTTTTTAATAGTAAAGTGGAACCTCTTTCGGAAGTACAGGCACATATTGTGACAACGGATAGTTTTATTGAAGAACGTTCTAAGGGTACTTTGGTGATATTTGGAAATGGTTCCGATAAATGTAAAAATGTACTTCCCGAAGGCGATGTTCATTATATAAAGGTTGTCCCATCTGCAAGAGGTTTGATCAAACCTGCTTTTGAATCATTTTTAAAATCTGATTTTGAGGATGTTGCATATTTTGAGCCATTTTATTTGAAAGATTTTGTTGCAACTACTTCATCGAAAAAGATTTTTTAATTATATTTGCATCGAAAAATTGACCCATGGTGTAATGGTAACACTACAGATTCTGGTTCTGTCTTTCTGGGTTCGAGTCCTAGTGGGTCAACTAAAAATGAAAGCCTCACAAAATGTGAGGCTTTCATTTTTTATATCGTAATGAATAATTGAGTGGCAATATTTTATTTTACGGGTATTTTCTCTTAATCCGTTTTCCGTTTATTCTATAAGCGATAGTATATAAATGTTGAACGTTATAATTTTGAGATAAAAATAGCATTGATGAATATTCATCAATGCTATTCGTTTTATTATATATTTCCAGTTATAAATCGTTTCCCCAATTATACTGATGATTTATCTTAGATAAAATGAAATTATGTGTTAAGACATGAATATATCCGGTCTCAATTAAATTTCCTTTTATATTTAAATCGATAGTATTTTGACGGTATTCAACAGATCCCTGTTTATAGGCTTTTGATTCTTGATAGCTTTATTGAATGGAACGTAAACCAGTTCTTCATCATCGATCCCTATCATTACGTTGCGTTGTCCTTCAAGAAGAGCATTGATAGCAGCTTCTCCCATGCGGCTTGCAAGAATTCTGTCGCTCGCTGACGGAGAACCTCCACGTTGTATGTGTCCTAAAATTGTTACTCGCACATCATACTGAGGATATTCGTTCTTAACTCGTTCTGCCAGACCCATTGCACCTCCTGTCAATTCACTTTCTGCAACCAAAACGATACTGCTGTTTTTGGATTTACGGAAACCATTTTGGATAAGATCGGCCAACTGGTCCACTTCTGTAGCTATTTCAGGAATTATGGCTGCTTCGGCACCTGTGGCGAGTGCTCCGTTCAATGCAAGAAAACCGGCCTCACGTCCCATTACTTCAATGAAGAACAGTCGTTCGTGAGAACTTGCAGTGTCGCGGATTTTGTCGACAGCTTCCATGATGGTATTCAGTGCAGTATCGTACCCTATTGTGGTATCGGTGCCATAAAGGTCATTGTCGATAGTCCCGGGTAGTCCTATGATAGGCAAGTTGTATTCTGCAGCAAATATGCGTGCTCCTGTCAAAGAACCGTCTCCCCCTATAACTACAAGTGCATTGATGCCTTCTTTAACCATATTTTCATAAGCCAGACGACGGCCTTCAGGTGTCATGAATTCCGGACAACGTGCAGTTTTAAGGATAGTTCCTCCTTGCTGTATAATGTTGCTTACGTTCTGAGTCTTGAACGGAATGATTTCGCCGGTTATAAGACCTTTATAACCTCTGAGAATTCCTTTAACTTCAAATCCGTTGTAAATCGCAGTACGAGTCACAGCCCGTATTGCAGCATTCATCCCAGGGGCATCACCTCCGGAAGTTAATATGCCAATACATTTCAAATCAGATTCAGACATTTTACTCGTTTATTATATTCAATCAGTTGCAAAAATAGTAATAAATTCACTATTGAAGCATGAAATGTGCCAGATTTGCAGATTTTTTAATATAGCTCGGTTTTTAGCGTATGTGAATATCTCTGAATCCTCATTAAATGTCTGAAATGTATTATTTATTCTGGTCTCCGATGATTTTCGAAAATAAGATAACAAATCCTATTATTATAAATATTGCAGGGAAGATGATTTTCCATATCATGTCGATAGGAATGTATATGTGCAGCAATTCTACACATAGAGCGATTATACCTATACTTGCAATTATAATTCCTGCTCCATTTTTTTGTTGTGTCATCAAAAAACCTCCGACTACAATAAGAAGAGTTCTCCATGAAAATATGATGTCGAAAGCTCGTGAAGATATAACGTCGAAGTTGTATAACATCCAGATTATGCCTGTCAGGATAAATATTATGCCTAAGAATAGATTTCTGGAATTGAGAGGCTCGTTTTTTTTAACATCCTTATGATTAGGGTCTATTATTTCCATTGTTTCAGTTTATTGAGGTTGCACAAAATACTCTTTTATTACGGTGTCCGTTACTATCGAATCGCCTATTTGAATTTTTTCGGTGTATGTAGAATCGTTAGTTATTATTATTTGACGTTTGTATTGGTTATTTTCTCTGCCTGTTATATTGTTGAACAGGATGGTTTTATTGGAAAATGTGGGCCAATCCTGTCGGATACTTTCAATGTTGCGGACAATAAATATACTCATAAAAATAAGTATCAATATCCATATCCCGGAGATAATGGCTATTGTTTTTTTCTGTGCAGGCAAATCGAATACTAAACGCAATAAAATGTAACCTAAGATTAATAGAGGCAGGATTATGGTAAGTCCGGCAAGTATGATTAAAATTGAATATTGTCCTGCCGAAAGAGCCAGTGCTCCGCCTACAGCGACAAGTGCCGTATAACCTCCTGCCAGAGCAGCTATGATTGCGATTATGACCGCAATGGCGACTATCCCGAAAATTACTCCTATTAAAAGAAGGAATGCTTTCAGACAGAATAGTAGAATTCGACCAATTACAGATATCACTTCTGCAAGAATTGATGCCGATTGTTCACTTTTATGAGGAGGTACAGAGTTTGCTGAAAAATCGTCATAAAAGTTGCGTTCTATTGATGAGGCAGTAATCTTTTTCCCTTTCATTTCCAGTTTTTGAAGGGGTGTTTTAGCTTTTGGAATTACTATCCATAATATTATGTAAAGCATGAATGCTACGCCTATCATAGTCCCCGAAAATCCGGCCATCCTACCCATGTGGAATATCCCGAATACCGGGGTCAGTAATAACGGAACGAAAAACAGAAATCTTATTAGTACAGGATCTATATTGAAATAGGCTCCAAGACCACTGCATACGCCTCCTAATTTTGCACCATCCGGATTGCGGTACATGCGTTTGGCAAAACCATTAGGTAATTGAATATCCTCTTCATCACTGTTATTTATGGCTGATTGTGAAGAGAGATCATCCGGTAGTCCCAGTTGTTCTATGATGCTTTGGATAAGATCTGCATGAACTGTCTCTTCAGCAGTTTGATGCGATAGGATGAGTTCTGAAATACGTGCCTCGATATCTGAAAGAATTTCAGCTCCATCCGGATTCTCACGGTATCCGACCTCTATACGTACGGTATAATCCTTCAGTATTTTATATGCTTGTGTATCAAGTATGAAAGCAATGCCTCCTATGCTTACATTTATATTTTGTTCCATGATATTCTGTATTGTGTTAACTATTGTCCGTTACGTATCGTTTGTATCTGATGCACGAATTCTTCCCATGCCACATCCAGTTGGGCCAGGAATTCTCGTCCTGCAGGTGTAATGGTATAATATTTACGTGGAGGACCCTGAGGCGATTCTTCCCAGCGGTATGAGAGCAATCCTTGATTTTTTTGCCTTGTGAGAATAGGGTAAAGGGTCCCTTCAACCACTATCATTTCTGCAGCTTTAAGCTCTGCAATAATAGATGAAGCATATGCATCATTTCTGGAGATAATTGCAAGAATGCAGTATTCCAGAATACCTTTGCGCATTTGAGCTTTTACATTGTCAACATTTATCGTAGCCATATCATTCCCTCCTTTTGCGTGCGTTGTCCAAATTGAATTTGCGTATCGGTTCTCTCGGAAGAATTATCCATAGTATAATATATATCCATAAACTTATGCCTCCGAAGAATATAAGAATGAATGTGAGTATTCGTACAAGGGTAATATCAATATTGAAATAATCGGCTATACCTGCACATACTCCTCCTAAAACAGCATTTTTACGGTTTCGGTAAAGTTTCTTGCGACGTTCTTGCGAATATGACTGGGTGTCTTCATAATCACACTCCGAAGTCGTTGCCTGACCGTGTGGCTCTCCGAATTCTTCTGCATTGCCGATGATGGCTATGGCGCGCTTTACCAGATCGATATTAACGACCTGTATGCGGGGAGTAATGTTCTCATTGAAAATATCGGCAATACGTCTTTCGATATCTTCGAGAACCTCTCTGCTCTCTTCTCCCTCCAAACGAATGTCTATTTCGTTCAAATAGCGTCTGAGAACTTTGAATGCATCCTCATCTACGATGAAGGCAAAACCTCCGATGTTAGCATTTATTGTTTTTTTCATCTTTATGGAAATTTAAATCCTATTAATATTGGTAATGCAAATATATGAAATAAATTTTATACTATGCAATACATAGTAGTATTTTTTTGAGATAAATATTCAAAAAAAGGTTACGAATATTCGTAACCTTTTAATTTATAATCTATTATGTGTAGATATTTTTTAGGAAAATTTTATTTGGATAAAATTATGCTTTTTCCCACTGTTCTCTCATTAATTTCAGCGCTGTGGGTACAGCTTCTTCTCGGTTTGTTTTACATCCGCATTCGAAACTGACGAATCCGGGATAGTTCATTTCTTTCAGGGCTCGGAATCCGTCTACGTAATTATCTACTTCTCCGTCTTCTCCTGGCATATTGCGTGTTCCGCGACTTGCTATATGTACATGTTGCAGATACTTGCCACCACTGAAGAACGCTCCATAATCTGAAGGCTCTTCTGTTGTCATGTGCCAGAAATCGCCCATACATCTTACTCCGTCATGATTTGCATCCCGACAAATCGAAGCTGCATCGGCTACCTGTCGCAGATAGAAAGCTTCTTTACGATTTAACGGTTCGAGTATAATGGTTGTATTGTTTTTGAGAGCATGGTCGCCCAATAGTTGCAACTGTTCGATAAGATAAGCACGGGTATCGGCCGTATGAGGGAGTACCGGGACCTGATGATTGAAGGCAGGAACCATTATGACACCGACAGAGCCTATCGCGCCGGCAGCTTCTATGATTTCTTTCATCGTAACATCGAAAATTTTACGAGTGGCGGCATCCTGTGACAGTATGAATCCATCGAAGCCTGCACATATTGCACTGACTTTTATATTGCGCCCGCTGAGCAGTTTGTTAATTTCAGCTACTCTTCCTGACAGTCCTTTGCCCCCAGGTTCAAAACCTACCACTCCGTTGGCTTCCATGTAGTCGAGTTTATCTCCGAGGGTTTTTCCCGGAGCCGTGCCTTCCTGGAATGATATTCTTAACGGTTGTTTGGATTTCTTTTTAGATTTGTCTTTGGCTGCAAACAGTTCTATGGGTGATGATGCTACGGCAACAGCAGCACTGCCTAACAGTGTAGCGCGTAAAAAATCTCTTCTGTTCATATTGTAGTAGTTTTAGTATTTTTATTCGTCTAAATGTAGGGACCAAACTGCCAATGTTTTAATCTATTTGAACATAAGCAGGTATATCCTATATTTTTCAAATATAGCTAAAAATTTTTTATTTCATTCTCAAGCTTTTTCAAAAATATATCGATTGATTCCGTATCATTTGGGGCAGGGGTCCATGGAGCAGTATCATTTGCAGAGATGGGGGTGTATGGCCCGCTTTTTATTTCATAAACAACGGTATCGTCTTCCAATACCAAGAGAGAGTGCCATTCTCCGGGATCTATTTCGAAACCGTAGACACCTTTTTGAGGGTCTATAACTGCTTTTTCTGTGATTTCTCCATTGTCGTTGAAAATGAAAGTTCCCAAACTCCCGCGCAGGACTATGATAACCTCTGTTTTCAAAGGATTAGTATGACGATGTACTGGAATATAAGTCCCTCTTTCCATAGCATTCAGCATACGGTTTATAGGATCGTTCAAATCTTTGTGAAAATTATGGTTCATCCTCAGACGAGGGGCTGTTTTCGCTTTTGCAGAAGTAGCGTCCAGCAACGCTGAGTCTATTATTTGCATCTTTTTTATTTCCATCGTTATTGGTTCAGCATGGAACGGCTTGCCGTTATCCTGCGTTGTTAGCATTATTTTTTTTGTTGTTTCATCCATTGCAAAAGCAAATCTTCAACTTCTTTTGCACCTATTTCCTTTGCTAAAGCAAGAGGGGTGTTGCCGTTACTGTCTTTTATATTAAGATTTGCGTGATATTCTAAAAGCAATTTCACCAGTTCTATGTTATTATTGGC
>CASFSC010000135.1 GCA_949296995.1 uncultured Alistipes sp.
AATATACCATACTTTCTATTTTTAATTTATTTCCTGTTTATTTAGCTGTATGTTACTTTCGAGCAGAATTCATTATCAAAAATTGCAAGATATCATTCTCTTTCTCCCATAATGGAACCTATTTTCCCAAAAATTTTAAAAGCTTTTTTAAGCTTCATCTACAAAAAGAGAAGTATATATTATATTACTCGTTATAAATCTGCTTCAAACTAATGCATATTTCTATTTTAGTTAATTTCAATCTCACTTCCGACATTGAGTTTGCTGCAAATTCCGACTCCCTAACACTATCCTATTGAGACATTGCCCATACAAAAACGAACCGATATAGCAATAGTCAAGTTTAAACAGATTAGGATAATTTAAACAAGCCTTCGAGCAACTTTTCTCACATTTTACTCCGTTCATGCGTCACACAACAAAAGCAAAACAATCGTCTGAAAAATTAAAAAAATCTAAAATGTCAAATTAAATTGAAAATGCATCGAATCCACCATCGATAACCGTCAATGTTCCACTGACAAACTTCGAGGCATCACTTGCCAACCACTGAAGCGTACCGAGCAACTCTTCAGGTTCCCCGAAACGTCCGAATGGAGTGTGTGCAAGAATAGTCTTGGAACGATCCGTCAGACTACCATCGGGATTAAGCAAAAGGGTACGGTTTTGTTCAGTAATGAAAAATCCGGGAGCGATGGCATTAACCCTGAGTCCAGAGCCATATTTGACAGCCAACTCTCCACACATGTATTTCGTATAGTTTACAACAGCTGCCTTAGCAACTCCATACCCTGCCACACGTGTCAATGGTCGAATAGCCGATTCTGAGGAAATATTTATTATAGATCCCTCTTTTTGTTTTATCATTGCCTGAGAAAAAACCGTGGTCGGCAAAATTATGCCAAACAAATTAAGATCCACAACTTTCCTTACTGCATCCAAATCGAGATCGAAAATGGTTTTGTCGGGAGGAATAGTCGCTCCTGCCATATTACCTCCTGCGCCATTGATGAGTACATCTATACGACCATATTTAGCCAATATATCTTCATAATTCTTTTCAAGAATATCTTTTTTCAGAACATCGGTATAGAAAAATGTCACTTCACCTCCTTCTTCCTTAACCGCCTTTTCAAGTTTGCGGCCAGCTTCTTCGTTACGGTCAAGAATGACAACCTTGGAGCCTTGTTCTGCAAAATGGTGTACCATTGAAGTTCCCAGAACCCCTGCTGCACCTGTAATAACGATTACTTTGTCCTTTACACAAAAAAGATTTTTCATATCTCAAGTTTTAAAATTTCATGCACATTAACCTATTTTTATGATCTGATTACAGAATATTTTGCTTGCCACAATATAGCAAAATGAATTGCATATTCAAAATCAGAATTCGAATTCCATAACCTTCTCCAACGAAAAATTGGCCTCTATTTGTGATCTTTTGTCCGGCAACGCGGCAAACAAAGCCGTAGACAACACTTCGCAATCAAGTACCGATGGAGATTGCACCGATATGATTTTACGATCTACGTTCCAAACACCTGTATCCGGCGATTTTATATGAGCCGAATGCAACGGTGTATTGCCCGAAGTAGACAATGCACTATCCGACAGTTTTATCAAAGCGATAGTTTTTGTCTTGTCATCAGGGTCTTCAACCCCTATCTCCCATTCGTTCCCCAGAGGATGACGACCGAGAGCATACACTGTACTGTTTCCGAAACTCAAAAGAGCATTTTTAACACCATTACCGACAACAATATCTTTGACTTTCTGGAGCGCATATCCTTTTGCATATCCTCCGAAATCAAAAACAGCATCATCCCTGTTTATTTTCAAAACTTTTTTTTCCAGGTCAACGCTGTAATAATCCGTTCCCGCCATAAAGTCTGGAGACTGTATACATATATCGAAACTTCCGTAAGTCAACCGTCTGTATCGCAATGCATCGTCCAAAATATACAACAGTTCGTCATCCGGCAGATACTCTCCGAGCAAATTACGATTGTTCAAATGATACACATCGCTGTTTTCATCAAAACGATTGAGTTTCGCATCGAGACGCTTTACCTCAGCATACACCGATGATGTAACTTCTCCCGCAACAATTTCAGACAACCCCTCGATAAAAATATCCAGACGGCTATGCATCGCCTCAAACCATGCATACCAAATATTCAATCTCGAAGCGGTACGACGGAAAGTATGATTGAAACAATACATTTCCGGACTAATCTTTCTGTTCTTTTACTTGCCCGACAGCTTTAGACTTACATCTTTTATTTTTAATACAGCGGACTAAGCGACAACCTATATATCTGAACGGTATCAATACCACATAAAGCAACACCGCCACAAAAAGCACGGCATACCATACGCTGTAAAGTTCCGACCATGAAGTTCCATATTTGGAAATCGCAAAAGCATTCACCACAGAGACTATTACTATACAAATAACAAACACAATCAATTCTCTGCGGACATGTTTTCCTTTAATTACTATATCTTTCATATCTTCTCCATGCGATGTTTACAAATAATCGATTTTATACTCTTCGGGGAATGTCAACACCTGTTTTTCATCCATCGATTTTTGTCCGAGCAAAGATAAAACGGTTGCATAATATCCCTCTTCAACTATCATCGGAGGTTGCTTGCCGTCGATTACCGCTTCGACAAATGCATCCATGATAAACGGACTGCCATCAGGATAATCACGTTTTTTACCGATTATGAATTCTCCATGATTTTGTTTTGCTATTTCCGGGTCCCAGCTCGGTCCGGCAAAAGAGAACGAATTGAATATCTTATTTTCAATATCATTGATCATATTCAGGAAGCCCGGCATAGGAGGTGTCTCCTCGAAATAATATTTACCCACCTCAGGTTCGATAGTACCTTTATTCCCGAGGATTTGCTCTTCCAACCCATAAAATTTATTGGATATAATGGAGTCAAACGTCATGCGGCGACCATCCTTATAGGTATAGACCACTCCTACATTATCCTCAACTTCGCGACCGTCTTTCCAATGCGTGATCGCTCCCACTCCATATATCGTTTCAGGAATATCACGCCATATCCACGTTCCCATCTGAACCTGATGACATGCCAACTCTGTCATAACACCGCAAGAATATTCACGATACATACGCCAGTTGATCTTGCGTTCCAATTCCGGAGAAGGCACAGGACGTCTCCAGTCATTGTTACGATACCAAAATGTTTTTATGCCTTCTATATTACCGAACATTCCGGAGCGTATCATTTCGATTGCCTTAATGTAAACCGGATCGTAAAGACGCTGCTGACCCACAAAAAAGACATGATTGGTAGCCTTATGGGTATCATACATTGCCTTGGCCTCTTCCAGCTTGTTTGACATCGACTTTTCACAATATACATGCTTGCCGGCATTCATTGCATCAATCACTATTTTGGCGTGTGTGGAAAGTGGTGTAG
Organism: uncultured Alistipes sp.; assembly: GCA_949296995.1. Taxonomy (GTDB): domain Bacteria; phylum Bacteroidota; class Bacteroidia; order Bacteroidales; family Rikenellaceae; genus Alistipes_A. The sequence goes on from CASFSC010000135.1 coordinate 3,463, forward strand.
CCACTACGACTCCGTCAACACTGTCATCGTCCAAAACAATACGATAATCCATACATGTTTTGGCCTTGGGAGCGATTTGCATCGCAGCGTCCAAACTCGGCTGATAGTCATCGCACAACCATACCACCTCAACCTTAGGGTTCATAACCAAAAGATTGAGAAGATATTGTCCACGAGATCCCGGCCCAATAACTGCTATACGGGCTTTTTCGTTCTCAGTATTTTTTCTGTTTTCCTCTGAAAATGCCGAAAGCCAAGGATATGACGCAAGAAGCGTCGTGGCACCCATAACAGTGCCAAATTCCTTGAAAAACTCACGGCGGCTCAATTTACCGTTATCCATTTTCCCCGTAAGTTTTATTTCAATTCCCTGATCTTTATATTTTTGAAATGCACTTCGTTGCCATGGTCCTGCAACAAGATATAACCCGAATCAGCATTCCCGAAATTGGGCCAATTTTTATATTTACTGTATGCTACAAGTGCATTCCACATCTGATTATTACGTTCGTATTCGACAACCTTAACCCCGTTGAGCCAATGTTCAACATGATTATCCTTTACAACAATACGTGCCGTATTGAATCCCTCCTTATTGAAAGGTTTATCCTTTATCGGAGGAATCAAATCATACAAACCTCCAACCGTACGGTTGCCATTAACACCCAGTTTTGCATCAGGATGTACATCGTCATCCAAAATCTGGAACTCGCACCCGATAGAAGAACCTTCGCCCTGATTCAGATCAGGATCGACAAAATATTTGATACCGCTGTTAGCTCCTTCAGTAATCTGGAAATCTACCAACAATTCGAAATTCTTATACTTTTCAGTAGTGATTATATCCCCGCCGTTAGCCGATTCTCGCCCGTCTGCTTCAACCACTTGCAATGTATTATCCTTTATAACCCAACCTTGTTTGGGGAATGTCCCATCATGAGACTTTGCGGCCTGCCATCCTGCGGTAGTCTTACCGTCCCACAGCAGTTTCCAACCTTCTTTAATCTCTTTTTTCGTAAGCGTATTGTCCTGCGCCGATGCTGAAACCACAATTCCTGAAAGCATCAGCAGTGTAAATAAAGTCTTTTTCA
>CASFSC010000136.1 GCA_949296995.1 uncultured Alistipes sp.
AGAACAAATATTTTTTAGTTCCATCTCTCGATTCATCGACTTTTACAAAAGGAATGCAACCTAATTCATATTTTTCTGACAAGAGTTTTCTCGCAGTTTTTGAGATATTGGTCATTTCCTCTATGCTGTTGACATGATTGCGATACAGCCACGAACATATCTGAGATGCCGTAAATGGAGCCATACCCAATTCGGCAACAATATCCTTAAGTTCTTGTAGCGTTTTTCCGTATAACCACTCTTTTGCCATAATCTTAATAATAAAAAAGGCTGTCTAAACAACAGCCGTCACCCCAAGCACGTGGAGAATACCGGGGTCGAACCGGTGACCTCTTGCATGCCATGCAAGCGCTCTAGCCAACTGAGCTAATCCCCCTTTTTAATGAGACAAATATATGATTTATTCCCTTTTCGGCAAAAAATTTTTGTTTTTCAGTACAAAATTTAAGCCCAAATGTTTTTTTAATGAATTCTTTATTATATTTGTGTACTCTATTGGAAAATATTACAATAAAATAACTAACAAAATGGAACTAAAAAAAACACCAAAGGCCGATCTGGAGAATAAAAAAGGCTTGTTTTTGGAGATAGGACTTATTGTCGCCATTGCATTTTGTATTCTCATGTTCAGCTATAGTCAGTCCGAAAAGGTATATGAGACTATGACTACAGGTACGGTTACAGTAGAAGAAGAAATTGTTGAAATTACACGTCAGGATACAAAACCACCTGAACCGGTAAAACAATCAGTAACCGTCATGTCCGATATTTTGGATATCGTTAAAGACGATACTAAAATTACAACAGAATTTGACTTCAGTTCAGAATTCAGTGAAGATGCGGTTATAGAAATAGAAGCTCCAAAAGGAGTAGAAGAAGAAGCAGTTGTAGAAGAAGATGCACCATTCCTTAAGGTAGAACAGATGCCTTCATTCAGAGGTGGTGATTTGAACGACTTCCGTAACTGGGTTTCATCAAGATTAAGATATCCTAAGATTGCAGCAGAAAATGGAGTACAAGGTAAAGTAATTTTGCAATTTGTTGTTGAAAGAGATGGAACACTTTCCCATATAGAAGTATTGAACAGTCCAGATCGTTCTTTGTCAGAAGAAGCAGTGAGAGTAGTAGAATCCTCCCCAAAATGGACTCCCGGGAAACAACGTGGCTCAGCAGTACGTGTAAAATATACATTACCTGTAGATTTCCAGCTCAACTAAGATATTACATCTAATATAAACAAGAGGGAACGTCTGACAGGATGTTCCCTCTTGTTATCTTGATAAATGGCACAAAATATAGATCATAAAACTACTGAACTGGCAAAAGCTGTATTAATAGCAGTTACCGTTGACAAACAGGATGAACGTCAAACGAAAGAATTTCTCGACGAGTTGGAATTTTTGGCAGAAACAGCCGGTATCGAATCTGTAAAACGATTTACTCAAAAGTTGCAAATTCCCAATTCCCGGACTTTTATAGGAGAAGGGAAACTCAAGGAAGTTGCAGCATACGTTGAAGAAAACGAAATAGATTTTGTCATATTCGACGATGAACTTACCCCATCCCAACTCCGCAATTTAGATAAGATTTTTTCTAAAAAGATTTACGATAGGACATCCTTGATTCTGGAGATTTTTGCCCAACGTGCAACAACAGCCTATGCAAAGACCCAAGTTGCTCTTGCCCAATGCGAATACCTACTTCCACGACTTACAGGTATGTGGACTCACTTGGAACGACAACGAGGAGGGACCGGTACTCGAGGAGGAGCAGGCGAACGGGAAATAGAAACCGACCGTCGTATAATACGGGACCGCATCAGCCGCCTGAAAGAACAGCTCAAAAAGATAGATAAACAGATGGCCATACAACGCGGCAATCGCGGTAATATGGTCAGAGTAGCTCTCGTCGGATATACTAACGTCGGGAAATCGACCATCATGAATCTCATCTCCAAAAGTGAAGTTTTTGCTGAGAATAAATTATTTGCCACACTCGATACGACTGTTCGTAAAGTTGTTTTTGACAATCTTCCATTTTTATTGTCCGATACGGTAGGTTTTATTCGGAAATTGCCTCATCAACTTGTAGAATCTTTCAAGTCTACACTCGATGAAGTTAGGGAGGCCGATCTTTTACTCCATGTAGTAGATATTTCACATCCCAATTTTGAAGAACAACTTAACGTTGTCAAGGAGACATTACGTGAAATAGGAGCCGGAGACAAACCTGTTTTTCTTATTTTCAATAAGATCGATGCCTATACCTATATTAAAAAGGATGAAGATGATCTGACTCCGGCAACCAAGGCAAACCTAACCCTTGAAGAGCTCAAAAAGAGTTGGATAGCCAAAGCCAATACCCCCTGTTTATTTATTTCAGCAAAAGAAAAAATTAACATAGATAAATTTCGTAAAGACTTATATGGCATGGTTCGAGAAATCCATGCAGGCAGATATCCCTTCAACAATTTTCTTTATTAGAAAAAAGAGTTTAATTTTACTTTTTCAACAACTATTATATACATAAAAATATGGTACGGATACTTGAACGCGAAAATTCTATATTGAACAGATTCATTGCAGAGCTTCGCGATGTAAATATCCAAAAAGACAGCATGCGTTTTCGTTGCAATCTTGAACGTATGGGAGAAATCATGGCATATGAAATCAGCAAAACGTTACACTACTCCAAACGTACAGTCGAAACGCCTTTAGGAGAGGTAGATATTCCTCTCATAGATGATGAAATAGTTATTGCTACCGTATTGCGAGCAGGTATTCCTTTCCATCAAGGTTTTCTGAACTACTTCGACAATGCCCAGAGTTGTTTTGTATCGGCATACCGCAAATACAGCAAAGACGGTACATTCAATATAAAAATAGAGTATATTTCCGCATGCGATCTTTCAGATAAAATTCTTTTACTTGTAGATCCAATGCTTGCCACAGGAGCCTCCATAGCTCTGACGTATAAAGCACTTGTAGAGAAAGCAGGCCTTCCCCGTCACACTCATATCGCAGCGATAATTTCGAGTGAAGAGGGGATTGAATATACCCAAAAACATTTTTCGCCACAAAACACCACTATATGGAGTGGTTGTGTAGATGCGGAACTGACTGTCAAATCATATATAGTTCCAGGACTTGGAGATGCAGGAGATTTGGCATACGGAGAAAAGATATAATTTTCACATACCTTAATATATATACTAAACAGTTTAAACACGTCATCATGAATAACTACTCGAAAGAGGAGATTTTTCGTCCCGAGACAATAGAAAAATTGTCATACCACTATAAAGAGATATTATCACTACTCGGAGAAGACCCTTCACGTGAAGGTTTATTGAAAACTCCGGAAAGAGTAGCCAAAGCGATGAGTTTCATGACATGCGGATATGACCAGGACCCTAAAGAGATTTTGCTTTCAGCGAAATTCCATGAAGATTACAAACAGATGGTCATTGTTAAAGATATAGAACTTTATTCTCTCTGTGAACACCACATGTTACCTTTTTATGGTAAAGCCCATGTAGCCTATATTCCTAACGGTTATATCACGGGATTGTCTAAAATTGCGAGGGTAGTTGAAGCATTCGCCCGCAGACTTCAGGTCCAGGAAAGACTCACGGTACAAATACGAGACTGTATCCAGGAAGCACTTAACCCCATGGGTGTAGCAGTAGTTATCGAGGCAAGCCATATGTGCATGCAGATGCGGGGAGTTCAAAAACAGAACTCCCAAACTACGACATCAGCATTTACAGGGGTTTTTATGACACAAATGCGTACAAGGGAAGAATTCATTCACCTTATACAGTCATAATTTCTTTTTCTTTGGCAGCAAGTGCTTCATCAATTTTCTGGGAATATTTATCAGTTACTTTCTGAATTTTATCTTCCCCGTCTTTAGCCATATCTTCAGGCATACCATCTTTTTGAGCTTTTTTGAAAGCTTCGATCGATTCACGACGTATACTACGGATACTTATACGAGCCGTTTCACCTTCACCTCTCACCTGTTTAACAAGTTCTTTACGACGTTCTTCGGTAAGAGGCGGGATAGAAAGGCGTATCATTTCACCGTTATTTGAAGGGGTAAGTCCGATATTTGCCACCAGAATAGCTTTTTCGATTGCAGGAATAAGTTTTTTCTCCCAAGGCTGAATCAATACTGTACGTGCATCGGGCACGGTAACGCTTGCAACCTGCGATATAGGAGTTTCACTTCCATAATAATCTATCATTATGCCGTTAAGTATATTGGTACTGGCTTTACCTGCTCTGACAGTTAAAAGAGCTTCGTCAAGATGCTCGACAGTTTTGTCCATGCGTGCCTTAGCAGCATCAATAATTGTTTTCGAATCGGTCATATTTTCAGATTTTACAGTTTTAAGCTCAAATTATATTTATTGTTTTAGGTCTTCTCTCTTTACAGACTGTTTACACAAACAGAAAGGAAATAATAATATTTTAAATTATCATTTATAGTCTCGTCTATTTACAAATCGTTGGAAACGACAGTTCCTATTTTTTCTCCTTCGATCACCCTTTCAAGATTACCTTCCGTATCCATATCAAACACAATTATCGAAAGATTATTTTCTTTACACATTGTAAATGCGGTAAGGTCCATGACTTTAAGTTGCTTTTGATACACCTGGTCAAAAGATATACGATCGAATTTTGTAGCAGTAGGATCTTTTTCAGGATCCGCCGTATATACCCCGTCGACACGAGTACCTTTAAGCAATACGTCAGCTTCTATCTCGACACCTCTGAGGGCTGATGCCGTATCAGTCGTAAAAAATGGATTACCTGTTCCTCCGGCTATAATCACAACGTATCCGGACTCAATATACTCCAGAGCCTTAGATTTGGCATACAATTCTCCGACCGGTTCCATACGGATAGATGTCAATACCTTGACTTTAGCACCTTCGGTTTCCAAGGCAGATTGTAATGCGAGCGAATTGATGACTGTAGCAAGCATTCCCATTTGGTCACCTTTGACACGGTCAAAGCCTTTGTTTACACCGCTGAGACCACGGAAAATATTTCCTCCTCCGATTACAATTCCTATCTGAACTTCTTTATCAGCTACTTTTTTAATTTGAGAAGCATAGGATGTAAGCACAGAGGTTGAGATTCCATACTTTTCTCCACCCATAAGCGACTCTCCGCTCAATTTCAACAATATTCTTTTGTATATCGGCATAATTACTTTAATTTTTCACATTCATAATCTGCATAAGTTCATCCAACTTAGGTGTTAAAATAATTTCGGTACGACGGTTTTTTGCGCGTGCCTCAGATGTTTTGGCATTATCTATAGGCAATGATTCACCCCGTCCGGCAGCAATTATACGGCTTGGTTCGATCTCTTTGTTTTCAAGAATCAGTCTTACGACAGTAGTCGCACGTTTTGCACTCAAATCGAGGTTATCTTTCAACTGTCCGTTAGGTCTGTAAGGAACATCATCGGTATGTCCTTCCACCATAACGTTTATATCTTGATTTTGGGCAAGAACGGCAGACAGATCACGTACGGCACGTTCTCCATCAGGGCCTATTTCGAAACTGCCTGAACGGAACAACAATTTATCATCCATCGAGACGTAAACATTTCCATTACGAATAGATATCGAAAGACCTTTACCTTCAAATCCCACAAGAGCGTCAGCCACTTTACGTCTTATCTCATCGATAGCCTCTTCCCTGCTCTTAAGCATCGTTTCCAATTCAGAAACCCTACGCATCTGTTCGTTCAACGACAATTCCTTATTTTCCAACTCTTTCAACATACGTGCCGCTTCAGCAGAACCATCTGCTAGCAGTTGCTGATATTTGTTTTGCAACTCATTCAATTTATTTTGCAAATAGACCTTGTCGTTAAACAATCTGGTACTATCCTTTATAAGTTGTATCTTTTCATTATTTAGTTTTTCATTTTTCTCATTCAAATCATCAATCCGGCTTTTGGCACTTGTAAGTTCTCCTTCCAAACGCAAAGCATCAGCCTTTTGCGAATTGAACTTTTTCATCGAAACACATGAACTCATTATTCCGACAATGACCATAAAAAGTAATAATCTCTTCATATTTGGGTCTATATTCTGATTTTTGCTACGAAGATACAAAATAATTGGAAATTACGAATTAGAAATTCATTATCTTTGTGTTCCCAAACTATATAGGAAAGGGTCAATGACTGTTACCGAATATAAATATTTATACCGTATAAATTCACCTGAGGATCTTCGCAACTTATCGGTCGACGAACTGCAAACGTATTGCGGAGAACTTCGCCAATTCATAATCGAACAGTTGTCTCACAACCCCGGACATTTGGGATCCAGTTTAGGGGTAGTTGAACTTACTGCTGCTATTCACTATATTTTCAATACTCCGGATGACAAACTGATATGGGATGTAGGTCATCAGGCATACGCCCATAAGATTATTACGGGCCGACGCGACCAATTTTGCACCAATCGCAAATTAGGAGGATTAAGCGGTTTTCCCCGGATTGAAGAGAGTGCTTATGATGCATTCGGGACAGGACACTCCTCGACCTCAATTTCTGCAGCTTTGGGAATTGCCACGGCATCGGCATTAAAAAGCGAGAAACGTGATGTGATAGCCGTTATCGGAGACGGGGCTCTAACTGGAGGTCTTGCGTTCGAAGGACTCAACAATGCGGGAGCAAGTAATGCCAATATATTAGTCATACTGAATGATAATGATATGTCAATCGACCCCAACGTGGGAGCAATGAAAGAATATCTGTTATCAATATCGACCTCTAAAAAATATAACATTTTCAAACAGAGGACTTGGGATAACCTTGAACGGATGCCACGTTTGCGTCGCATATTACAAAAAGCAGGCAATGCACTCAAACAAGGATTACTGCAACAAAGCAATTTGTTCGAGAGTTTACATTTCCGATATTTCGGACCTGTGGACGGCCATGACATAAACGCTCTGACACGAGTATTATCTGATCTCAAAGAGATTCCCGGGCCTAAATTGCTTCATGTTCTGACTGTAAAAGGGAAAGGTTATAAACCTGCTGAAGATAACCAATCCATATGGCATGCCCCGGGTATGTTTATACCCGAGACCGGCGAACGCATAGTAAAAGATCAACATGGCATTCCACCTCGTTATCAAGATGTTTTTGGCGAAACCATCCTTGAACTGGCTCGTAAAAACGATAAAATAGTAGGTATCACACCAGCAATGCCCACGGGATGTTCCCTAAATATAATGATGGAACAGATGCCGGAAAGATGTTTTGATGTAGGTATAGCAGAAGGCCATGCTGTAACCTTTTCGGCAGGTCTGGCAGCCATGGGACTTATTCCTTTCTGTAACATCTATTCTTCTTTTATGCAGCGAGCCTACGACAATGCCATTCACGATGTTGCGATACAAAAGTTGAATGTAGTAATGTGCCTGGATCGAGCGGGTCTTGTCGGAGAAGATGGAGCGACCCATCACGGTGCATTCGATATTGCCTATTTCAGACCCATCCCGAATATGGTTATATCATCACCGATGAACGAAAGCGAATTGCGCAATTTGATGTATACAGCATCTTTGGGCAAAGGACCTTTTGTCATACGATATCCTCGAGGTCGTGGTGTTATGGAAGACTGGCATACTCCGATGGAAGAAATAAAGATAGGTACATCGAGAATTCTTCGTGAAGGCCATGATATAGCAGTCTTGTCGTTCGGACATGTCGGGAACTTTGTTGTTAACGCTTTAGACGAAGCCGAACAAAAATATGGAATCTCAGCCACTCATGTCGATGTACGTTTTGCCAAACCACTCGATGAAGCCATGCTCCATTCAATAGGTCGTAATTTCGGCAAAATAATCACAGTCGAAGACGGTGTAATAAAAGGTGGTATGGGAAGTGCTGTTCTTGAATTCATGAACTATCATGGTTATGACTGCCATGTCAAAATGCTCGGCATTCCCGACTCTTTCATAGAACACGGAACGCCAGATCAGTTGCATGCCTTATGCGGTTACGACACACATGGCATATTGGAAACAATCAAAAAAGAGTCAGGCATAAAAGAAGAGAAATAAAATAATACAAGATATGGACTACAATTTTAAAGAGATCGAAAAAAAGTGGCAAAATTACTGGACAGAAGCCAAAACCTATAAAGTCGAAATCGATAAGAACAAGAAAAAATTTTATGTTCTGGATATGTTCCCCTATCCGTCAGGGGCAGGACTTCATGTCGGTCATCCACTGGGTTATATCGCATCGGACATATATAGCCGATATAAGAGATTGAAAGGTTACAATGTTCTTCACCCGATGGGTTTCGATGCTTTCGGACTGCCCGCCGAACAATATGCCATACAAACGGGTCAACACCCTGAAGTAACAACGACAGAAAACATCCATCGTTACATAGAACAATTAGACAAGATAGGTTTTTGCTACGATTGGGACCGAGAAGTTCGCACGTGTGATCCGGACTATTACCATTGGACACAATGGGCATTTATAAAAATGTTCAACAGCTACTATTCTTACGACGCCAATAAGGCTCTTCCCATAACCGATTTGATAAAAACGTTCGAAACCTCGGGAACCAAAAATATCAACGTAGCTTGTGGCGAAAATATGGACTTCACTGCCGAAGAATGGAATGCGATGGACAATTCTCAAAAGGAGAATGTATTGCAGAACTACCGTTTGGCATTCCGAGCCAATACACTTGTCAACTGGTGCCCTGGTTTGGGAACAGTTCTTGCAAATGATGAGGTAAAAGATGGGCTTTCGGTTCGCGGAGGCTATCCTGTTGAACAGAAACAGATGAAACAGTGGCTTCTGCGTGTCACAGCCTACGCTCAACGCATGCTTGACGGACTTGATAAATTAGAATGGAGCGATTCACTGAAAGAGATACAACGCAACTGGATAGGCCGCAGTGAAGGGGCCCAAATCTTTTTCGGCATCAAAGGAAGCGATAAAAAATTAGAAATATTCACCACTCGTCCCGACACCATTTTCGGAGCGACCTTTATGGTTCTTGCACCGGAACATGAATTGGTTTCTGAATTGACCACTTCAGAATATAAAGATGCTATAGCCCAATATCTCGAAGAGACGAAAAAGCGTTCCGAAAGGGAACGTATGGCCGATACCAAACGTGTCAGCGGACAATTTACAGGCAGTTATGCATTGAATCCGTTCAATGGCACAGAAATACCAATATACATAAGTGATTATGTACTTGCAGGATACGGCACGGGAGCCATCATGGCTGTTCCGGCACATGACAGTCGAGACTATGCATTCGCCAAACATTTCTCATTGCCAATTATTCCTGTCGTTGAAGGAGGAGATATATCGGTGGCATCATATGATGCGAAAGAAGGTAACCTCATCAACTCTGATTTTTTAACAGGCCTCGATGTTAAGGATGCCATCAAAAAGATGTTCTCCGAAATAGAAAAGAGAGGACTCGGCAAAAAGAAAATCAATTATCGTCTGAGAGATGCCATTTTCAGCAGACAAAGATATTGGGGCGAACCTTTCCCTATATATTATAAGGATAATATACCCTACCCTCTAAGCGATGACAAACTTCCGCTGGAACTTCCGGAAATCAAAGATTTTACACCTACGGGAACAGGCGAACCTCCATTGGCAAGAGCTGAAAACTGGAATACTCCCGAAGGTTATCCATACGAAACCAGCACAATGCCAGGCTTTGCAGGTTCATCAGCCTACTACCTTCGTTATATGGATCCTCACAATAAAGAAGCTCTCGTATCGAAAGAAGCCGATGAATATTGGCGCAACGTAGATTTGTATGTAGGAGGGATCGAACATGCCACGGGCCACCTGATGTATTCACGTTTTTGGAATATGTTCCTTTATGACCTTGGCTATGTATGTGAAGAAGAGCCTTTCAAAAAATTAGTTAACCAAGGTATGATACAAGGCCGTTCCAACTTTGTATATCGTATTAAAAACAGCAATACCTTCGTATCGGCAGGATTGAAAGACCAATACGACACCCAGGAAATACATGTATATATCAACCTTGTCCGCAACGATATTTTGGATATCGATGCATTCCGCAAATGGAGACCCGAATTTGCAGATTCAGAATTTATCCTCGAAGATGGTAAATATGTCTGTGGTTGGGCCGTTGAAAAGATGTCCAAATCGATGTTTAATGTGGTCAACCCGGACGATATAGTTGAAAACTACGGGGCCGATACACTTCGCATGTACGAAATGTTCTTGGGGCCATTGGAACAGAGTAAACCTTGGGACACCAACGGTATAGACGGAGTAAACAAATTCCTGCGTAAATTCTGGCGCATGTTTTTTGACAAAGAAGGTAAACTAAGTCTGAAAGACGAAAAACCGACAGCTTCAGAAATGAAAATTCTGCACAAAACCATAAAGAAAGTTACGGAAGATATCGAAAACTTTTCATTCAATACCTCTGTAAGTGCCTTTATGATATGCCTCAACGAACTTCGCGATAATAAACGTGAAATAATGGAGCCGTTAGTCAGACTTTTGGCTCCGTTCGCCCCCCATATTACCGAAGAATTGTGGCACCAAATGGGTAATGAAGGTTCCATATTCGATTCCACTTTCCCGGAATACGATGAACAATATCTGGTCGAAGACAGTTTTGAATATCCGGTATCTTTCAACGGGAAAATGAGATTCAAAATAAATCTTCCTGCAGGCATGAACAATGCCGACATCGAAGCTGCCGTACTGTCAGATCCTGCAGCAAACAAATATCTTGAAGGCAAAACTCCTAAAAAAGTTATCATTGTACCAGGAAAAATTGTAAATATCGTCATTTAATATTTTTACAAATATTTTTTTATAAAAATTTCCATAGTATAGATACCAGTAAATCAAACGGTTACATCTCACTATAAATGTAACCGTTTATTTTTTCACAAAAAAACTATAAAAATAGCTTGTAAACTATAAATATAGTTGTATATTTGTATAACAATAAACAAGTCTCATATAAAATTATACAACCATGAATATTAAACCGAGAGAATTAACAAAAGCAGAATTGGAAGTAATGCAAATCCTGTGGGATAAAGGAGCTGCATTCGTAAATGAGATCATAGAAGTGATGCCCGCCCCCAAACCAGCCTATAACACTGTATCCACAGTAGTAAGGGTATTGGAGAAAAAAGGAGCAGTTTCTCATAAATCTTATGGTAAGAGCCATCAATATTACCCCCTATTTAGTAAGGAAGAGTATACTCAAAGTCTGATGAAAGGTATAATGAATAATTTTTTCGACAATTCCCTTGCACGTATGGTCTCCTTTTTCTATGAAAAAGAAAATCTATCACTCAAAGAGACCGAAGAGATAATTTCTATTGCACAAAAGGCGATAAAAGAACATAAACAATAATTGTCTTATGCCTGTATTTCATTTTTCCAATTCTGTTTTTCACAATATATAATAACAACATCATGCTAACAAATATTCCATACATTATCGCCACACAAATATGTTTTGCCATCCTGTGGTTATTCTATTTTGTGGCATTAAAGCGCAATTACAATTTTGCTCAAAACAGATTTTATCTGTTATCGATGTCAATTATAGCATTCATTATACCGGCCTTGGAGATTCCTGTTTATACACTGTCTGAAATTACCACACAAGCCCAACTAATAAAAGTGGGGACAATAACAGGCACAGCAATCCAAGAAGAAGCAGTAATGGATTTTACCGAAATATTAACATGGCTCTACATAACAGGACTATTCGTAATGATTGGAATATTATCTTACAATACTTTCAAAATATATAAAATCAAAAAACATGCGCATCTGATATCTGAAGGGAAAATACAGGTTTTCAAATCAAATGCAATATCAAGCAGTTTTTCATTTATGAATTCCATATTTATAAATACGGAAGATATAGGCAAAGAGGCCGTTGAACAAGTATTGACACATGAAATAAGCCATGTAAAATTAGGCCATTATAAAGATTTGATTTTAGCACAAATAATTTTAATTCTATTCTGGTGGAATCCATTCGTATGGCTATGGATAAGATCTTTAAAAGAGGTACACGAATTTCAGGCGGACGAAGCAGTACTCAAAAATTGCAACAATTCAGAATTGTATATATCCCTCATGTTAAAAGGAATTGCCGACATTCATCCGGAGTTTGTCAGCGGATTCAGCTACTCACTTATTAAAACTCGATTAACCATGATTACACAACAAAACAAACAGCGATTTTCAAAATTCAGAATTTTATTATCGCTGCCAGTTCTGGTTGGTTTAATGCTTTGCTTCTCCTGCACAGATAAACAATCAGATGGAAATAGTGATAACTCTTCACAAATAAATGACAAACCGATTCAAATAGAAAAAGTTGCAATAACAGGCTATGGAGATACCCCATATGACCCGAGTAATATTCCTGACACTGATAATCCTGTTTATGTTTTAGTTGGGGAAAGAATTACAGAAGCCGAATTCAAGCAACTTAACCCTAATCGCATACAGACAATATCACTGGATAAACCCAGTAATACTGTTTATA
>CASFSC010000137.1 GCA_949296995.1 uncultured Alistipes sp.
TTTATTATCGGGGAACATTGCTTTCTCCTATTATTATGTCAAGAGGTAAACAAGGATTTCCTTTAATCATTATGGATGGTGTCAGAATTAGTGATGATGAGTTTTTGTATTCATTACCACCTTCATTAATAGAAGAGGTTGAATTGATTGTTGGACCACGTATGGCATTATTTGGCTTTGAAGGAGGTAATAGTGCTGGAGCCTTGATAGTTACGACTAAAAAGGCGAAGGATCGGCCCAACGAATTGTCTCTAAATATGAAGAGTATTACACCGTGGGGCTATCAGATAAAGAAAGAGTTTTACAGTCCGGTATACGAGACCAAAGAACAATATAGTTCACCTAAATCAGATTTACGTACGACGATTTATTGGTCCCCGGATATAAAGACTGATGATAATGGTTGTGCAGAGATAGAATTTTACTCTGCGGATTCACCTTCTACTTATACAGTAATAATTGAAGGTATAACTAAAACAGGAAAACCAATATACAATATTTCTAAAATTTCACGAAACAGATAAAACGATAATCCGACGTCGTTTTTGGGCTTATATTCAAATTTTGTAGAGATATAAATATAAAACAATACCTTATAAAATCGCCTTGGAATATTATCTTATTCCAAGGCGATTTATTGCATTGTAATATGCTTGGGCATTGCGGTTATGTTCGGAAAGAGTTTTGGCAAACGCATGTGACCCTGAAAGATCAGCCTTTGCGCAAAAATAGAGATAATCATGATGTTCATAATTAAGCACTGCATTGATGGCATCAATCGATGGCATGCATATAGGCCCTGGAGGTAGCCCCTGGTTGATATATGTATTGTAAGGAGAGTCGACTTTTAAATGTTTGTTGAGAACTCTTTTCAGAGAAAAATCTCCTACGGCGAATTTAACTGTCGGATCGGCCTGAAGAGGCATGTTCTTTCGCAATCGGTTCATGTATACTCCGGCTATACGTGCCATCTCGCTTTTGAGTTTTGTCTCTTCATAGACAATAGAGGCCAATGTCATAACCTCTTCTTTTGAAAGTCCTGTCTTGCTGACTGCATCATTGCGTGAACTCCAAAATTTATCCGATTCTTTTTTCATTCTCTCTAAAAATCGGGTAGGGGACGTGTTCCAATAAAATTCATAGGTATTGGGAATAAACATGGAAATGAAAGTTTCTGGAACATACCCGTATGATGCAATTATGGAATCGTTCGTGAATGTATTGACTAATGCAATCGAATCAGGCTCCAGCCGTTTGGATATATTGCCTGCAAGACGATCCAAGGTGCGTATGTTGTTGAACGTTACGTTTACCGGAGTTTGTCGTCCGCTGCGTAGCATATTGATCAGCGATGAGTAAGTCATACCTTTTTTCAGAACATAACGTCCGCTTTTAAAACTGTTTTCCAAATCGCGGGCTGAAGCTTGTCGCATAAACATATTGAGGTTTCGGAGAAAACCTTTGTCAGACAAAGAATCTACCAGTTGTGTATAACTGCTACCTGTCGGCACAAGTAATATTCCATCCTTATCGATTGCGCTCGACAATCTGTAATGTATTTCACGGGGAATAAACAGTGCTGCAATTACAATAAGAATAGCAACAATGCTAATTGTTATCCATAAGAACTTTTTTTTCATCCTGTTAGATTTTGCGACAAAGATAAGGTGCTAAGAGATTATTTTAAAATAGTATAAAAAATATCTTCTGAATTTCTGGATGTTTTTCTTTGTAAATAGAACAGTAAGTTAAGGATATTTATTGCCGTTATATCTTAACATGGGTAGATAGATCGACCAGTTTATTTCTCTTTAAGTATAAGTCTGTTGTCAGACATATAGGCCAATCCGTTTTTCATCAGATAACCTGCACTTTTTTTAAAGACTTTTTTGCTCATCTGAGTGTAAGTATATATCTCTTCCGGAGAAGAATAGTCGCCTAATTCTAAAAATCCTCCATTATTACGGGCCAGTTCCAACAAGTGAAGAGCCGACTTTTTAACTTCATCATAACCCTGTTGTTGTAAACTTACATCTATACGTGCATCGTCGGTAATACGTGTGACATATGCTTGCAGTTTGTCTCCGATATTTACCGGACGGAATATCTGGTTATTGTAGAGCATACCCCAATGACGATTATTTATTACCACGCGATAACCCAGTTGATTTTTAACGGCTACTATTATATTGACTTCTTCTTTTTCTTTTACTGTAATTGTATCGTTATTTATGAAACCGTTCAGTTTAGCTGTTGCTACCACGCGTCCCGTGACATTATCTGTATATAGATAGACGATATAATATTTGCCTACCTCCATACGATAAGACTGATTCCGGTTGGGAAGAAATATATCTTTAGCCTTTATGCCCCAGTCAAGAAATACGCCGTGAATTGTTTTGTCGACTACTTTCAGGTATGCCACTTCTCCTACGGTCGCGTATGGTATTTCGGTAGATGCTACTATGCGGTTTTCGGAATCGTGATAAACGAATACTTTAATTATATCACCTATCTTGTCGTTTATCGAAACAAAGCGATTAGGTAGTAAAACCTCATTTCCTTCTTCGTCAGCAAGGTAAAGCCCGAAATCAGATATACGCTTAACTTCGAGATTGTAATAATGTCCGGCAATTAGCATAGCGTTACAGTGAAAATTTGAAACAAATTTACTCATTTCACGATATAAATAGTTAATTTTGTAAGAATATTTACTTTAGCTATGAAGATTGCTTTATATCAAATGGACAGTGTGTGGGAGGATGCTGCGGAGAACCGGCATAAAGCACACGTCGCAATAAGTGCGGCAAATGCCGACCTTGTGGTTTTACCTGAAATGTTTGCCACCGGTTTTTCGACCGATCCGGTGCGTGTGGCTCAAAAGATGGATGGAGAAACGGTGACCTGGCTTGTGAATACAGCAAAAGAACAGAAAAAAGCTTTGGTTACCAGTGTGGTTATAGAAGAGGATGGAAAGTATTACAATAGACTGTTTTTTGTATTCCCTGATGGAAGCTATCAGACATACGACAAACGTCATTTGTTCCGTATGGCTGGCGAACATCATAATTACACGGGAGGAGAGAATAGATTGATTGTTGAATATATGGGATGGCGGATTATGCCCTTGGTGTGCTATGACTTGCGTTTTCCGGTATGGTCTCGCAATCGCGGCGATTATGATATGCTTATTTATATAGCTTCATGGCCTGACAGCCGTTCCTATGCCTGGAGCTCCCTGTTGAGAGCACGAGCCATAGAAAATCTTTGTTATGTGGCTGGGGTGGACAGAGTAGGAAGTGATCCGGTGGCAAAATATAGCGGAGATTCGGCAATATTAGACTTCAAAGGTATGGAAGTGGCTGTAGCCGAACCATATAAAGAAAAACTGATAATGGCTACTCCCGATATGAAAGCCCTTCAGAAATTCCGTAACGATTTTCCTGCATTTATGGATGCAGACAATTTTACCATAGGGTAATACCGTTATATCAATATGATCTAAAAATAGCGCAGATATGAGAAAGTACCTGTATGTATTGTTTTGTATTGTTGGAGTATTATTATGGCATAATAACGTTAATGGGCAGATGTTGCCTCCTTCACGTAGTGGTGAAATGGCTCCTATTGTAATACCTGCACTGCCGCGTACACTTGATTTTGCAGGAGAGGCAGTCCCTTTGGATAATTATGATACAAGGGAGAGTCTTACTCGTGAAATGCTGACCACATTTTATCTGCATTCCCGTACAATGCAAACTTTAATTGCCACGACCAGATATTTCCCTATTATTGAACCCATATTGAAAAAACGTGGAGTCCCCGATGATTTCAAATATCTATGTATGGCTGAAAGCGGATTGAATCCCAATGCCCGTTCAGGAGCGGGCGCTGCCGGATTGTGGCAGTTTATGCCTGCTGTGGGACGTAGTTATGGTTTGGAAACTGGAAGCAATGTCGATGAGCGTTACCATGTGGAAATGTCTACTGAAGCAGCATGCTCCTATTTGCTCGAGGCTAAAGAAAAATTGGGAAGTTGGACGCTTGCCGCAGCATCGTATAACCTTGGGATGACAGGTGTCGCTACACGATTGGAAAAACAGGGGGTAAGTTCATATTATGATGTATTTCTTCCTGAAGAAACTTTGAGATATGTATTCAGGATACTTAGTTTCAAACTTCTGACACAAAATCCATCCTTGTATGGTTACATCATAGAGCCTTATCAATATATGAAACCTTTGGACGATTATCATGAAATTGAGATTAGCCGCTCGAATATAGATTGGTCTGAGGTGGCTCATGAAAATGGTACTACTTATAAGATGCTCAGAGAGTTAAATCCATGGATACGCAGCTATGAGTATAGCAATAAGACGCAGAAGGCGTATGTTCTGAAAATTCCGGGCAAAGATTTTCGAAGGGAGTAATTTATATATTTCCCGTTGTATGATGCTTAGAATTGTCGATTTATAATTTTCATTTCGCATTGGAAGATAATAAAATAAAGATATATGGCGCGAGGGTACACAACCTTAAAAACGTCAATGTGGAAATACCTCGTGACAAACTTATTGTAATAACAGGTCTTTCGGGATCGGGTAAATCTTCGTTGGCTTTTGATACAATTTATGCCGAGGGGCAGCGCAGATATATGGAAACATTGTCTACCTATGCCCGTCAGTTTGTTGGAAATATGGAACGTCCCGATGTCGATAAGATTACCGGCTTGAGTCCTGTTATTTCTATCGAGCAGAAGACTACGAATAAAAATCCACGTTCTACGGTAGGGACTGTAACTGAAATCAATGACTTTTTGAGATTGTTGTTTGCAAGGGCTTCGGAAGCTTTCTCTCCGGTAACAGGGGAGAAAATGGTCCATTATACGGATTCTCAGATAGCCGATCTGATTATAGAAGGATTCAAAGGGAAGAAAATCGCATTATTGGCCCCCTTGGTCAAAGGACGAAAAGGTCATTATAGGGAACTTTTCGAAAGCTTTGTGAAAAAGGGATATCTGTATGCGCGTGTCGATGGCGAAATCAAGGAAATTAGTTCGGGCATGCGTCTGGACCGTTATAAAATACACCATATAGAACTTGTCGTAGACAGATTGATTGTTAAAGACGATATCGGAGATCGTTTGTTGAAAAGCCTTGCTGAAACCATGAGGCAGGGACACGGTACGATGATGGTATATGATTATGATTCTAATAATGTGCGTTATTTCAGCCGCCATCTGATGTGCCCTACGAGTGGTATGGCTTTTAATGAGCCGGCGCCACACACCTTTTCATTTAATTCACCGCAGGGTGCATGCCCTCATTGTAATGGTTTGGGTGAAGAGGCCGTATTTGATCTGAGCCGTATAATTCCCAATCCGCGAAAGTCGATAGCAGAAGGAGGTATAGAACCATTGGGTAAACAGCGTAATAATATGTTGTTTGCCATTCTTGGGTCATTGGCTCGTAAATATGATTTCTCACTGGAAGATCCTATTGAAACATTGTCTGAGGAAGCTCTTAATTCTGTTCTGTATGGGGCTGCCGAACCTCTACGGGTAGATGCACGTGATTTGGGTGGTATCGGTAATTATATGACTGCGTGGGAAGGTGTAGCCGAATATATAGAGAAACAGGAGGCCGATTCGACAAGCAATAAGGGTAGTAAATGGAAAGAGCAGTTTATCGTTAAACGTAAGTGCAGTGTTTGTGGCGGTTCACGTTTGAAAAAAGAGGCTCTCTATTTTAAAATAGATGGTAAGAATATAGCTGAACTTTCAGCTTTCAGTATAGAGGAGTTTTCGAAATGGCTCGATGGATTGGAAGAACGTCTGTCGAATAAGCAGAGACAGATTTCACATGAAATATTGAAAGAGATACGTGAAAGAGTTCGTTTTTTATTGGATGTGGGACTCGGATATCTCTCCTTGAACCGTAGTTCCCGGTCTCTTTCGGGAGGAGAAAGCCAACGTATACGACTTGCCACTCAGATAGGATCGAATCTCATAAATGTCTTGTATATACTTGATGAACCCAGCATAGGACTTCATCAGCGGGATAACGTGAGACTGATACGCAGCCTTCAGGATTTGCGCGATGCAGGTAATTCTGTCATTGTAGTTGAGCATGACGAAGAGATGATTCGCAATGCCGATTGGATTGTAGATGTCGGGCCTTTGGCTGGAGTCAGAGGAGGAGAAATAG
The DNA here is from genome assembly GCA_949296995.1 of uncultured Alistipes sp. GTDB lineage: Bacteria > Bacteroidota > Bacteroidia > Bacteroidales > Rikenellaceae > Alistipes_A. The sequence goes on from CASFSC010000137.1 coordinate 6,207, forward strand.
TGACTTCTGGTACATTGTCCGATGTTATGGCAAGTAACAGTATTACGGCAGATTATCTTAGCGGAAGACGCAAAATAGAGGTTCCTGCGGTTAGACGTAAAGGCAATGGTAAAAAACTGACGGTAAAAGGAGCTCGTGGCAATAATTTGAAAAATATAACGGTTGATTTCCCGTTGGGGACGATGATTGCGGTAACAGGAGTTAGCGGCAGTGGTAAGTCGACACTTGTAAATGATACTTTGCGATATGTCGTGAGCCGTCATTTATATAATTCATATGAACATCCTCTCGACCATGATTCTGTGGAAGGGTTGGAATATATAGATAAATTGGTTGTTGTCGACCAGTCTCCGATAGGACGTACGCCGAGAAGTAATCCTGCCACATATTCCAACGTATTCGCCGATATACGCAAATTGTTCGAACAGACTCCCGATGCTCAAATACGTGGTTTTAAAGCCGGACGTTTCTCGTTCAATGTCAAAGGTGGTCGTTGTGAAGAGTGCAAAGGTGCGGGAGTGCAAACTATAGAAATGAATTTTCTTCCCGATGTTTATGTTACATGTCGAGCTTGCAACGGTAAACGGTACAACCGGGAGACTCTGGAGGTTAAATACAAGGGAAAGAGTATCAATGATGTGCTCAATATGACGATAAATCAGGCGGTTGCATTTTTTGAAGCCATTCCTTCGATATACATGAAGCTCAAGGCTATTCAAGATGTGGGATTGGGGTATTTGACTCTCGGTCAGCCGTGTACAACTCTCTCAGGCGGTGAGAGTCAACGAATCAAACTGTCGGCCGAGCTTGCAAAAAAGGATACGGGAAGTACTCTTTATATTCTCGATGAACCGACGACAGGACTCCATTTTGAAGATGTCCGTGTTTTATTGGACGTGTTGAATAAATTAGTCGAAAAGGGTAATACGGTTATAGTTATAGAGCATAACCTCGATGTTATAAAAGTAGCCGATTATATCATAGATATCGGTCCCGAGGGAGGAAACGGTGGAGGCTGCTTGATAGCATCAGGAACGCCCGAAGATGTCGCATCTGTTGAGAATAGTTATACCGGTCAGTTTATAAAGAAACTGCTCGGACATTAGAAATATTGATTCCTTGTCCGAGCAGTCGATAAGGTGTAATCAACCCTAACCCTAAATTACAACTACACCCTTTTCGTTAAGCATCTGTAAACCTATATCTTTGAGTTTGTATTTCTGTATTTTCCCGCTGGCAGTCATGGGAAAACTGTCTACAAAGAATATATATTTCGGTATCTTATAACGGGCTATTTGCCCTCTGCAGAACATTTTTACCTCTTCTTCTGTAAGGGTATTACCTTTTTTAACCTTGATAAAAGCACCTACCTCTTCACCATATTTGGGACTTGGAATACCTGCAACTTCGATACCTTCGATTTGAGGCATTTTGTAAAGGAAGTTTTCTATTTCACGAGGATAGATATTTTCCCCTCCTCGAATTATCATCTCTTTGATTCGTCCCGTAATTCTGAAATATCCGTTTTCGTCCATCACTCCGAGGTCGCCTGAATGGAGATAGCCATTTTCATCTATTATCGCTTTTGTCGCCTCTTCATTCTTGTAATAACCTTTCATGATGTTGTACCCTTTGCAGCACATCTCGCCAGGAGTTCCGACAGGGCACTCTTTGTTGGTTTCTGGGTCCAAAACTTTCACATCCACCTCAGGCAGTGCTTTACCTACGGTTGTCGCACGTATTTCGACGGAGTCTGTGACACGACTGGCCGTCATGCCAGGAGAGGTTTCGGTAAGACCATATACGCTGATGATATCTTTGCAGTACATCTTTTCCATAACCTGTTTCATGGTTTCGATAGGGCATGGAGCCCCAGCCATGATTCCGGTACGTAGAGATGAAAGATCGAACAGATCGAACATCGGGTGATTCAATTCGGCAATAAACATTGTTGGTACTCCGTAAAGAGCTGTAGCCCTTTCTTTGTGAATTGAGGCAAGAACCGTCAGCGGATCGAAGTCTTCAACCATTACCATGGTCGCACCGTGTGTTATGACTGCACATAGTGACAATACCGCTCCGAAGCAGTGGAATAACGGAACGCAGGTCAATACTTTGTCTGCAGGAGTAAAATGCATGCATTCGCCTACGGTATATCCATTGTTCAGAATATTGTGGTGAGTAAGCATTACCCCTTTGGGAAACCCTGTAGTACCGGATGTGTATTGCATGTTTACAACCTGGTAACAGTCCGTTTTCGCTTTAGCTTCTTCCAAAGCTGCATTATCTGAATATTTGCCTATGGTAATAAGTTCAGCAGTATTGTACATCCCTCTGATCTTCTCCTGACCGATATATACTACGTTTCTTAATTCAGGAAATTTTTCGGAATGAAGATTGCCTCGTTGTGCACGTTTCAGTTCCGGAACCAGTCCGTCTACGATCTGAACATAATCGCTGTCGCGGTAACCGTTTACCATACACATGGTATGTATATCGGCGTTCTGCATGATATATTCCAGTTCTGCCGATTTGTAATTGGTGTTTACCGTAACAAGTATTGCTCCTATACGGGCCGTTGCAAAAAATATGGTCAGCCAGTCGGGAACATTTTTCCCCCATACGCCAACTTTACTGCCGTGTGTTACACCTATCGAAAGAAAACCTTTGGCAAGTGCATCGACACGTTCATTGAACTCTTTGTATGTAAATCTCAGGTCCCTGTCAGGGTATACTATAAAATCATGATCGGGTGTTTCGGTAGCATATTTTTCGAGAATACCGCCGAATGTTAGGGTTATTAATTCCATGTTTCTACGAAATCCAACTTTAAAAAATTATAATATATAATTACAATGGGGTATAGGTTATTGCCAATATTTTGGATGTCGTACCTGGCTGTGCAGATGAAAAATAGTGTGGAACGAGTGAATCGAAATATATACTGTCTCCTTCACTGAGTTTGTAAACTGATACTCCATAATGTATTTCAGCCTCACCGTCAAGTACATAAATGAATTCTTCTCCTTCATGATGAGAATAGATATCGGGATTGTTGGACAGATATTCTATTTCTATAATGAAAGGCTCCATATGTCTGTCTGCTTTATCTTGTGCAAGGGCAAAAAACTCATGATTTTTGTGATGAGAGGTTTGTCCTTTCATTACGTTCATGGTTGATTTTTCAGCCCCTTTTCTGGTGATGACGGGCGAAGAAGATTCTTCACCGTCAAGAATGGTTCCCAAACGTATTCCCAATGCACGTGTAATTCGTAAAAGTACTGACATTGAAGGTGTTACTTCACCTTCTTCAATAAGTTTGATATCCTCGGCATCTAATTCTGACATCTCTGCGAGTTTTTCAGGAGATATCTCCTTGGCATCGCATAACTGTTTGATTTTTGCTCCGATTTTTTCAATCATGATGGTGTTAATTAAATTTAATGTAAAACTTATAAAGTTTAACTATTTCAAAGTTAGTATGAGAGCAAATGAAACTGAAATAAAAAAAGTGGAAAATTACGAAGCCCAAACCGAGGGTAATTATATTGCAATGAACCTAAATAGTACTAATTTTAAAAATTATAATTAACTTTGGTCAATAAATTTTTATGCAATGAAAATAACTATTATCGGAGGAGGAAATATGGGCGGAGCTATCGCAAAAGGTATAGCTTCGGGAAGTATAATTGAAGCATCGGATATTACTGTTGCTGATTGCAGCGATGCTTCACTCGCTAAAATAAGTTCTTATAATTCATCGATTAAACTGTCGAAAGATAATAAGGATGCTGTTAAAAATGCAGATTTAGTTCTTTTTGCAGTTAAACCATGGCTTTTGGAAAGTGTCGTAAGTGACGTTAAACCGGCTTTGGATTATTCTAAACAGACCATTGCATCCATAGTTGCCGGAGTTACGTTCGAGCAGCTTAAAGGTATGCTTGATAAAGGTGATGGTAAAATTCCACCTTTATTCAGAATTATCCCCAATACAGCTATTTCAGTTGGAGAAAGTGTTAATTTTATTGCTTCCGACGGAGTAGATAAAGCAGATGTAGATAATCTTGCTGCTATATTCGGCGAATTGGGACAGACTATTGTGCTGGATGAAAAAATGATTGCTGCCGGAACATCCCTTGCTTCTTGCGGAATAGCTTTCGCACTGAAATATATGGATGCTTCTATAAAAGGAGGAGTTGAACTCGGGTTCAGTGAAGAAGAATCTCGTTCGATCGTGATGCAGACGGTTAGAGGTGCATTGGAAATGATGCGTATAAATGGAACCATGCCTCAGACTGAAATTGATAAGGTAACCACTCCTGGCGGTATTACGCTGAAAGGTTTGAAAGCAATGGCAGAGGCAGGATTTGATGAGGCTGTATATGCAGGTTTGCGCGACAGTAAATAGCTGGTATGGAATACAGGTTTAAACGTGTAGTTGTCAAGATAGGCAGCAATGTGTTGACTCGTAAAGACGGTATGTTGGATACCGACCGTATGTCAGCTCTTGTCGATCAGATAGCTGTACTCCATCAGGCGGGTGTTGAGGTTATTGTCGTCTCTTCGGGTGCAGTTGCTTCGGGACGCAGTGAACTGGGAGTTAATCCGGGAGATAAATGTGCCGGGCGCAGGTTGGATTCGGTTTCAGCACGACAGCTTTTTTCGGCTGTCGGTCAGGCCAAGTTGATAAACCGATATTATGAAATGTTCAAGGAACATTCCATCGCTTGTGGACAAGTTCTGACTACCAAGGAGAATTTTTCTACGCGTCGTCATTACCTTAATCAGAAAAACTGCATGAATGTAATGCTTGAAACGGGAGTTATACCTATTGTGAATGAGAATGATACTATTTCCGTTACCGAGCTTATGTTTACCGATAATGATGAACTTTCCGGTCTTATTTCGACGATGATGGGGGCGGAGGCTTTGATATTGTTGAGTAATGTAGATGGTATATACAATGGTAATCCGGAAGATCCGGAAACAGAAGTTATTCGTGAGATACAATATCATGGTGAAGCCGATATGGCAAAATATATACAGACGACCAAGTCTCAGTTCGGACGTGGCGGTATGCTGACCAAGTTTAGAATAGCCGGTAAAGTGGCTGACGAAGGGATAGAGGTTGTTGTAGCCAATGGCAAGAAAGATAACATATTGATTGATGTGCTGAAAAAGGATAGTACGGTGATATCGACCCGTTTTGTTGCAGCTCCGAAGAGCATGTCGGGCGTGAAAAAATGGATTGCACATAGTGACGATTTTGCAAAGGGAGAACTGCATGTTAACCAAGGTGCGTATGAGGCTTTGATGTGTCCCAAAGCGGTTAGCCTGCTTCCTGTGGGAGTAGAACGTGTCGAAGGAAATTTTGAAAAGGACGATATAGTGAAGATAATATCTCCTTCGGGAGAACATATAGGTGTGGGCCGTGTGGCGTATGACAGCGAAAAGGCAAAAGCTGTTATCGGGAAGAAAGGACGTAAACCTCTCGTACACTACGATTATTTATATCTCGATTAATACGATTGGGTCCTGAAAAGTGTAGGTGGCAGATGCTTATTTATTTTTATTAAGCCTCTTTTATTGGAATGTAATCTTGGAGGTTTCGAATCCAGATATTTGTTTTTGTGGTTTGAAGCGGTTGATTATACTAAGAAAAGGAAATATAAAACATAAGAAAAAGGATATAATTAGTAGGCTATGGAATTACAAAGTATGTTTGAAAAGGCGGTTGCAGCAGGTAGGGCTTTGAATATGATCGATGAAAGTACGATTAACGATACGTTGATGGCACTTGCGGATCTTACCGAAAAAGAGGCTGATACGATTATTGCAGCCAATGCAAAGGATCTTGCATTGATGGACAAGTCCAACCCGATGTATGACCGTTTGCTCCTTAATAAGGATAGAATTTACGGAATAGCATCCGATATAAGAAATGTAGCCTCTCTGCCATCACCGTTAGGCCGAGTTTTGAGTGAAGTTACACGTCCTAATGGAATGGTTGTAAAGAAAGTTTCTGTTCCTTTCGGAGTAATAGGTGTTATATATGAGGCTCGTCCTAATGTCGGATTCGACGTCTTTTCGTTATGCTTTAAGTCGGGCAATAGCTGTATACTTAAGGGAGGAAGCGATGCACGTAATTCCAATGAAACGATCGTTGAATTGATAAAATCGGTTTTGCGTAAAAAAGGAATCGATGAAAACAGTGTGACTCTGATGCCTGCCAGTCGTGAATCTACAGCCGAACTACTTAATGCAGTCGGATATGTCGATTTGGTCATTCCTCGAGGAAGTCGCGGGTTGATAGATTTTGTCAGAGATAATGCTCGGGTACCTGTGATTGAAACCGGAGCCGGGATATGTCATGTCTATTTTGATAAAGACGGTGATATTGCCAAAGGAGCTGCCATAGTATATAATTCCAAAACCAGACGAGTTAGTGTGTGTAATGCCTTGGATTGCCTTATAATACATAGTGAAAGATTGAAGGATCTTCCGGCTATCTGTAAAAAATTGGCAGAAAAGAATGTGGTTATATATGCCGATGCTCCGGCATTAGAGGCATTGAAAGGTTCATATCCTGAAAATTTGTTGTGCGCAGCGGATGATTCAAGTTATGGAACAGAATTTTTGTCATACAAAATGGCGATAAAAACCGTAAATTCATTGCAGGAGGCTTTGGATCATATTATCCGTTATTCATCGAAACATAGTGAAGCAATTGTTTCAGAAAATGAAGCTACAATAGCTCTGTATGAACGTAGTGTCGATGCAGCTTGTGTATATGCAAATGTGGCGACTTCTTTTACAGATGGAGCCCAATTTGGACTCGGGGCCGAAATAGGTATCAGTACACAAAAATTGCATGCCCGCGGTCCGATGGGATTGCATGAATTGACATCGTATAAATATATTATAACAGGTAATGGTCAGACAAGGGATTAATATAATGTATATAAAAAATATACTCCTATGAAATCACAGGTGTTT